>CAIVNT010000590.1 GCA_903907305.1 uncultured Ignavibacteriota bacterium | reverse complement strand
CGGAGAACAAAGAGATCATCTTCACTGCGGGAACAACGGCAGGGATCAATCTGATCGCTCAGAGTTTCGGAAAGACATTCCTGAATGCGGGGGATGAAGTGATCATCTCGGCGATGGAGCATCATTCGAATATTGTTCCGTGGCAGATCATGTGTGAAGAACGCGGTGCGAAACTGCGCGTGATACCGATGACGGATAATGGCGAATTGATTTTGGATGAGTATCAGAAGATGCTGAATCCGCGAACGAAGATTGTTTCGGTCGTGTATGTCTCCAATTCGCTCGGAACGGTCAATCCGGTGAAGAAGATCATCGATCTTGCACATCAGAACGGTTCCAAGGTATTGATCGACGGAGCGCAGGCGGTAGCGCATATGAAGGTGGATGTCCACGAACTGGATTGTGATTTCTTCGTTTTTTCCGGTCATAAACTATTCGGTCCGACCGGCATCGGTGTGATGTATGGAAAAGCAGCGCTACTTGAGCAGATGAAACCGTACCAGGGGGGTGGAGATATGATCCTCTCCGTGACATTCGAAAAGACGACATACAACGATCTTCCGTATAAATTTGAGGCAGGTACGCCGAATATCGTCGGTGCAATCGGACTCGGTGCCGCGATCGATTATGTGAACACGATCGGTCTTGATGCTATCGATCATTACGAGCACGAATTGCTGACGTATGGAACTGAATTGCTGCAGAATATTAGCGGTGTGCGCATCATTGGAACGGCAAAAGAAAAAGCGAGCGTTCTGTCGTTCGTTATGGAAAATGCACATCCGCATGATATCGGGACGATCTTGGACAGTGAAGGAATTGCCATCCGCACCGGACATCACTGTACGCAGCCGGTCATGCAGAGATTCGGTATTCCGGCAACGGCACGCGCTTCGATATCATTCTATAATACAAGGGATGAACTTGATGTCCTTGTCCGCGGAATCGAAAAAGTGAAGGGGATATTCCGATGAGTGAAATGAATGAGTTGTATCAGCAACTGATATTAGAGCACAATAAGTCCCCGCGAAATTTTAAGAAATTGGAATTGTTCACACACGATGCGGACGGCTATAATCCTCTGTGCGGCGACCATTATCACATCTGGCTGAAATTGGATGGTGACACGATCGCTGATATCGGATTCCAGGGAAGCGGCTGCGCCATCTCGAAATCCTCAGCATCGATGATGACATCAGCGATCAAAGGAATGAAGATCCCTGAAGCAAAAATATTATTCGAGAAATTCCATACTGTTATTATGACGAAGATCGGCGATGCCATTCCCGAGGAGAAGATCGAAGAGCTCGGGAGTCTTGGTGCATTGGCCGGAGTGCGCGAATTTCCTGCGAGGATCAAATGTGCAAGTCTGGCGTGGCATGCATTCAATGCTGCGTTGAATCAATTAGCACCGACCGTCTCAACGGAGCAGGAAAAGAATTATAAGCCATCGTAATAGTTAACGTTTTCAGATATGTCATTCCCGCATGTTCCGCTTTTAGGAATCCCGCAAGGCGGAATCTCAAAAGGCGGGACTTTTGGCGGGAATCCAGTGATGTGGATGCCCGATAGGATCATTCGGGCATGACAATTTAATGATTAGCAATAGAACAAAATTAAATTCTTTAACAAATCAGCATCGTATGGAAAACCAACAACCGTCCAATTTCTTACCACAGTCAAAACCAGTGGATCAACCGCAACAGATCAGTACGCTGGAAAAAATGATCATCAAAGAACAGGTGACGGAGCAGATCCGGACGGTGTTCGATCCGGAAATTCCCGTCAACATCTTTGAGCTGGGTCTGGTCTACGACGTTACGGTGAACGACAGGGGATTGGTCGATATTACAATGACCTTGACCTCGCCGGCATGTCCTGCAGCGCAGATCATTCCCGTTGAAGTGAAACAGAAGTCCGAACTCGTCAAAGGAGTGACGGAAGCGAATGTGAACATCGTCTGGGAACCGCGGTGGGATATGAGTATGATGACCGAAGAAGCACGTCTGACATTGGGAATGTAACATATGGAAACGAACAGAAGACAATTTTTAAGAACATCGTCATCGCTTGTCGTCGGCACATTGGCGGCTGCGGTGACGTCATCCGCATTTGAAACGAATTCATTCTTACCAACTCAACAAAAGGAGAAACACACTATGGCACACGAACTTGCTCCGTTACCGTACGCATTGGACGCCCTCGAACCGTATATCGATGCAAAGACGATGGAGATCCATCACGGGAAACATCACGCAACCTATGTATTGAATCTTAATAACGCTTTGAAAGAGTACGCTGATCTGCAGTCCAAATCCGCAGTTGAACTGATCTCGAATCTGAATGCCGTTCCCGAAGCGATCCGCGGTGTAGTGCGCAACAATGCCGGCGGACACGTGAACCATACTATGTTCTGGCAGCAATTGAAGAAGGATGTCGCATTCCCGGCGTCCAGTGCATTCGGAACAGCATTGACATCCACCTTCGGCACACTCGATGCATTCAAGGAACAGTTCAATAAAGCAGGACTCACGCGATTCGGCTCCGGCTGGGCTTGGCTCATTGTTGACGGTGGAAAACTTGTCATCACTTCCACACCGAATCAGGACAGTCCGATTATGGACGGCAAGAAGCCGATCCTTGGAGTGGATGTATGGGAACATGCATACTATTTGAAATATCAGAACCGCCGTGCAGATTATCTCGGTGCGATCTGGAGCGTCATCAATTGGGATGATGTCGCAGCGCGTTTTGATGAAGCATCCAAATAACCATTACGATTTGTCATTGCGAGGAGTCCAGAAGTTATTTTACCGGGACGACGAAGCAATCCTCTGAAGAAGATTGCTTCGTCCCGATGCTCTAGTAAAGAACATTAGAAGTATGCATCGGGACTCGCAATGACATTTTCATTTATGTTACTATGTCCTTTCCCGACGAACCATCCGAAATACTGCCGCTTTTTCCGCTGAACGTTGTTCTCTTCCCCCAATCGCAACTGCATTTGCACATCTTTGAGGATCGATACCGGACACTCATCAGCGAATGTATCACGTATGATTCTGTCTTCGGCGTTATGCTCATTCACGAACAGGATGTCAGGACGATCGGATGTACTGCCGGCGTGCGGGAAGTGGTCAAGCGACATGCTGACGGGACAATGGACATTATTGTGGAGGGACACAGGCGTTTCACGCTCCATAATTTTGTGGAAGCGCCGCATCCCTATTTTTCCGGAAGGATCACGTGGCTGGAGGATATCGTTGAGGATATCGATGACGAACTGCGGAAACATGCAGTACTTTTGCACAATCAGTTCGTGAAAGTGGTGTTCACGGGGATCGTTCAATTGGTGGATGTGAATGATGTCAGAAAATCCCGTTCATTTCATCTCGTACAGAAATCGGGAATGGAATTGCTGCAGCGTCAGGTGTTCCTTGCAATGAATTCGGAGAATAACCGGCTGAGGTTTCTTGTGCAGCATCTCGAGTCCGTTCTTCCGCTGCTCCAATCAAAAAGAACGGTGGAGGAGATGGCGAAGAACGACGGATATGTTCAGGAGTGAACTGTTCAAAATTGGCGCGTTTTTAGAGAAAAATGTTGCTTTCAATTTTCCACTTCGTTAAGTTAGTAGCGCAATGGAGGAGATGTTGACTGAGATCAAGAAGATTCCATCGTTGTTGAAGTTCGAGATCGAGGAACTTCCCATAGAAATTGAAAAGCATTATTGGAACTTTTGCGTGAATTGCGGAACGCAGATGGACAGCCGCAAGTGCAAACTGTTCTGTCCGAAATGCGGATTTTATCATAACTGCAGTGAACCATAATCATATACCAAAGGAGTCGTTGTGAACAAAAAAGGACTACGTGCCACGAAGAAGCACCGCAAGAAACGATCTAAGATGAAAGCAAAAGCAAAGGCACTGCGCGCGAACAAGAAAGCGCAATAAGCCCGAGAACGTGAACCCGCACTTGCTGCGGGTTTTTTATTGTTATGATCCTAAACAGGATTTCTTTGCATCTGCATCAACGTTTCTATATTTTCCTATAATGAACACTGCTTCAATGCCATTACGGTCCTATACATTCGGGAAAAAGAGCTTCGATTTTTTCGAACGGACGTTTATTATGGGGATACTCAATGTGACGCCCGATTCCTTCTCGGACGGCGGTCAGTTCAACAGCGTTGAGTCGGCAGTACAACATGCGCTGCAAATGATCGAAGAGGGGGCGGATATCGTTGATATCGGCGGGGAATCAACCCGGCCGAAAGGGGTGTATGGAGTAACACATTCCGTCTCAGAGGAAGAAGAATTGCGCAGAGTGATCCCTGTTATAGAGAAACTCTCTGACGTGACGGATGTACCGATCTCGATCGACACCACAAAATCTGTTGTAGCGGATGCGGCTCTTTCGGCAGGGGCATCGATCGTGAACGATATCAGCGGATTGAAATTCGACAGCCGGATTGCTGATGTCACCGCCCGTCACAAAGCGGCACTTGTCGTGATGCATATTCAAGGGACTCCTGATACGATGCAGGTGAATCCGCAGTATGATGATGTTGTTGCGGAGGTGATACAGGAATTGAAGCATTCTGTTGCTCAGGCGCAAGCGGCAGGGGTGGAAAAGATCATCGTCGATCCGGGAATAGGGTTCGGGAAAAATCTGGATCACAATCTTACGATCCTCAACCATCTGAAAGAATTTGAAACATTCGGACTTCCGATCATGGTCGGAACTTCGCGAAAAGGATTCATCGGAACACTCCTGAACGCTTCGGTCGATGAGCGTCTTGAAGGGACGGCCGCAAGCGTGGCTGTCTCCATCATGAACGGTGCGAATATCGTCCGAGTGCACGATGTGAAAGCAATGAAACGGGTCGCACTGGTGACAGATGCGATCCATACGAGCAGATAAATGGAAATATTTCACGTAGCATTCTTATCGGTCACCATTGTGGATATCGTCGACATCCTTCTGGTGGCGTTCATTTTTTATGAACTCTACCGCGGTATGCGCGGAACGATCGCTGCGCAGATCCTCGTCGGGATGATCATCGTCGGCATTCTTTCGCTGGTTGCACAGATGCTGCAGATGAAAGCGACCGGATGGATATTGAGAACACTTTCCGATATCTGGGTGATCGCATTTATCATCATCTTTCAGCCTGAGATCCGGCGGATGCTTTCCACCATCGCACGGAATCGACTCGTCAGGATCTTTTTACGGTTGAACGTCACTGAATCGATCGAGGAGATCTCCGCGACCGCATTGGAACTCTCAAAGAAGAAACAGGGAGCATTGATCATTATCGCCCGCGGGACCGGGATGAAATCCTTTACTGAGACCGGAATTACACTTGGCGCGCAAGTGAGCCGTCCTCTATTACTATCGATCTTCAACCCGCGTTCGCCGCTGCACGATGGTGCGGTGATCGTGAACGACCGGATCATTGAAGCGGCGCGCTGTACGCTTCCGCTGTCGCAGACGAACCGGATCGGTGATCTTGCGTTGGGAACACGCCATCGTGCAGGACTTGGGATCACTGAGCAGACCGATGCCGTTGCATTGATCGTCTCTGAAGAGACGGGAGCAATTTCACTTGCTGATAACGGAGAACTCTTTTACAAAATATCGGTAAAGGATCTGCGAAAAGAACTTCGCGAGAGACTTGTCCTTACCGTTCAGCGTACCGTGCAGAATGTGAAGGAGGCAATTCGTCCGCAATAATGAACAGTGCCGTCATCATTCCCGCGTATAATGCAGCACACACTCTTCCTGAATTGTTGGAACGGACAGTACGAATTGTCCCGAACAGCAGCATCATTGTCATCGATGATGGTTCTACCGATACGACCAAACAGATCGCTGAACGATATCGTGTGCACGTTCTGTTGCACGGGAAGAACTGCGGAAAAGGAGCCGCGCTGCAGACGGGATTTGAATTTGCAGTGAAGAACGGATTTGAGGCTGTCGTCACTATGGATTCAGATCTTCAGCATCGTCCCGAAGATATTCCACGATTCATTGCACTGCACGAAGTAACGGGAGCCGACGTGATCATCGGCAGCAGACTGCACAATACGAAAGGGATGCCGGTCCATAGATTCCTTTCCAACACGATCACAACGGGGTTGGTAAAGATGCGAACCGGTGCAGCCATTACGGATAGTCAGTCCGGTTTTCGTTTCATCACACGGCGAGTTCTTGAACAGGTACAATTAACAGCATCAGGTTTCGAAGCGGAGACCGAATTCCTTATTAAAGCTGCAGCACGGAAGTTTTCGTTCGGATCCATTCCGATCGATACCATCTATGCGGGGGAAAAAAGCAGTATGACGCATCTTCACACAACGGTCAATTTCATTAAAGTGTTACTGAGACAGTATTGATATGGGAAGATTTGATACAGAACGAAAAGAATTGATCGAAGTCCTTCGGGGAAAAGGAATCACTGATGAGACCGTGCTGACCGCGATGTCGAGAGTGGAACGTCATCTGTTCGTCGATCCGATGTACATCAACAAAGCATATGACGACAATGCGCTTCCGATCGGAAGTCAGCAGACGATCTCTCAGCCGTTTACTGTTGCGTTCATGACGCAGGCGTTGAAATTGAATAAGGATATGAAGGTGTTGGAGATCGGGACCGGTTCCGGTTATCAGGCGGCAGTTCTTGCCATGATCGGCTGCAGAGTTTTCACCATCGAACGACACATCAGTTTGTTGAATAACGCACGAAAGATCTTCGACGGATTGAATCTGCGCATTGTGGCAAAAGGGGGTGACGGAACGATCGGATGGACTGAACATGCTCCGTATGATGCGATCATCGTAACGGCGGGTGCGCCGAATGTTCCCGACTCGTTGGTGAACCAATTGAAAGAGGGAGGACGGCTTGCTATTCCCGTAGGCGGACGCGATGCGCAGCAACTGGTGATCGGAACGATGACAAACGGTATTCTGGAAAAGCAGATCGTGGAAGGTTTCAAGTTCGTTCCGTTGATCGGAAAGAATGGATGGAATTGATGAGCCGTTCCAACAGCATTGCCGGCATTATTCTTTTGTTGACGGTGCAATTAATGTTCGGACAAAAAATAGATGTCCGCGGTGTTGTTGCCGACAGTTCGACCGGTGAAAAGATCCCGTATGCGACGATCACCGTCATCGGTACGACGCGGGGAGCGGTAACAAACAATAACGGATTCTATCTTATTGCAAATCTTCCGTATGGAACGTACCAGATCATCGCGACAACACTCGGCTATGAAGCATCGGCACGGATGATCAATGTCCGCGGTAAAGAACCGATGACACTCAATTTCAATCTCATCTCCAGGCCGGTGGAAGTGAACGAAGTGGTCGTGACCGGCGGACGAAAAAAAGAATTGGAAGAGATTAGTACAAGCGTGCATGTTCTCGATCAGCGGGAATTGCAGAAAGTTCCTGTTGCTGCGCAGGGAGATCTCTTTCGTTCCATCCAGATCATTCCCGGCATTGTTTCATCGGCGGATGTCAGTTCAAAATTCTTCGTTCGCGGCGGGGCCGGGGACCAGAACCTGATCTATTTCGACGGGATGAAGATATACAATCCATATCACGCCTTCGGTATCTTTTCCATCTTCGATCCCGACATCATCAAAACGACCGAAGTCTACACCGGCGCATTCCCCCCCGGATACGGAGGACGGCTCTCTTCGGTGATCAACATCAGTTCGCGGAACGGAAGCACGACAGGAATTCACGGCGGTGTTGCGGCAAATTTTATCTCCGGCAAGGTCAATCTTGAAGGTCCGCTGCCGAATAATAACAGCTGGATCATCAGTGCGCGGAAATCCCTTTTCAACGATACATTCAAAAAATTCCTGAATAATCCACCACCGATCTCATTCTATGATATCTTTGCAAAAGCGAATGTCGGGGGGAGTGAATACGGCCGTTACAGCATCCAGACCTTTCTCAGCGGTGATGATGTTCTTTCTCCCGATGTGACGCAGGCGGATCATCGCTGGAGGAGCAGTTCATTCGCATTGACGATCTCCGATCTGATGGAAAACCGGATCTATTTTGATGCGACCGTATACGGAAGCAATTTCACCATCACCAGGGATGCAAAACAATCGACTGTTATCCGCGATGCGGAATCGAGGATCAGCGACGGCGGTATCCGAGGAGAATTGACGATCTATACCGAAACGAAGGATCTGTATTTTTTGGGATTCGATGTGAATGTGCCGCGGTACAATTATACATTCATCAATTCAGCGAACACCAATATCTCTGTGGATGAGACCACGATCGAAACTTGGGCCTGGTTCCGATACCAGCTGAATTTTGACAGATTGAAGGCTGACCTGGGTGTTCATTCGGACATCATTTCGCTCTTCAACGGAAGAAGGCTCAAGACGATCTTTCAGCCGAGGATGAACGTCAGTTATCTTTTCGAGTCGGACTGGAGAGTGAAATTCTCATACGGAGAGTTCTCACAGAATCTTATTACGCTGACGAATGAAGATGACATCGTTTCACTGTTCGAAGCATGGATCTATATCCCGGAAAAACTCGAACCGGAGACCGCTACCCATTACATTGCAGGGATCAGCGGCAATATCTTCGATGAACTCTCGCTCGATTTCCAAACGTATTTCAAGGATTACACGTCGTTGGTGGTCTATAACCGGGAGAAGAAATTCTATACGGACCCGGATTATATCAACGGGACAGGGAAAGCGTACGGATTTGAAACTCTGCTGCGGTATAAATATTCATTCCTCGATTTGTATCTATCCTACACGCTCGGGTGGACCAACGTCACCATCCACGATTTTACCTATTCGCCGCGGTATGACAGGCGCCATACGCTCAATCTTCTGAACATCACACATCTGACCAATGATATCGATCTCTCCTTCCGTTGGGAACTCGGCAGCGGTTATCCTTTTACGCAGACAGAAGGATTCTATGAACGCCTCACCATCAGCGATCTCGGACGATCTTCATTCCTGAACGATCAGGGGAAACCGTATTCGATACTCGGCGATAAGAACAGTGCACATTTGCCGACGTATCACAGACTGGACGTGACAGCAACATATAAATTCGTCCTGTCCTACCTGAACGGAAATGTCGGTATCAGTCTGGTGAATGTCTATAATAGTAAGAACATTCTCTATTATGACCGTAAGACACTTCAGAAGATCACGATGCTTCCTTTCCTTCCGACTGCATTCGCTAAGGTGGAATTTTAACATGAAAAAATTATTACTCCTTCTTGCAGTGCTGATGTGCGGATGCATGGAAGATTTCAGTCCGAACGGCGAATACAAACAGCGCCTGATCGTGTACGGCGTAGTGGATGGGAATTCAACGACGCAGCTGGTCCGCGTCTACTCAACGTACAGTCCTGATCTTTATGATCCGCTGAAGCCTGCGCCAAACACGGAATTAGCGAATGCGTCTGTCCGCGTGAAAGAAGGGAACACGATCTATATATTCCATGACACAGTGATCACAGTATCGGGGACATCGGGGAATCGTTCTGTTCACGCATACGTCCATTATGCACTTCAGCCGGTCGGAACGAAAATGTATTCGCTTACGGTTGCGGTGCCGGGATATGATACGGTAACGAGTTCTTTCAAAGGTTTGACCGAAGGGGATATTTTAGCAAATTCGACCCTCTTATATAAACCGGGAGCCGAAGCCATCATTCCAATACGTATCGCTACCGGACTGAATGCGATCGCGTATCTTGTGACGATCTCCCTGGAATTTCGTATCGGCAGCGAAACAACTCTTCGTGTCAGGGAAACGCCGAGTTCCGTCATTAAAAATGCTGAAGGAGGGATCACAAAAAAGATCTATCCTTTATTGGTCTACAGAAACGGTTCAACCGTTGCTCTTGCCACGTATGAGACTGTTACGTTTGAAACAGCGGCGTATTTGTCCACTGTTTCCGAGATCAAGAATGAATTCGGTTCATCTGTCAAATTCATCCGTGCGATCATTTCACTGAAACAATTCGACACGAATCTCTACACATATTACAGCATCACCAATTCCTTCGGCAGTACCGCGACACTCAGACTTGATGAACCGGATTATTCGAACATTCTCAACGGTTTCGGTGTCTTCGGAATGACGAACTCTCTGGACAGATCGTACCCATTACCGGCGGATTTTTAATGATGAATCAACTCCCTACACTGATAGTGATCGCCGGTCCCACTGCATCCGGCAAGACCGCACTCTCCTTATCCGCAGCAGAAAAGATCCCTGCAGAAATTATTTCTGCAGATTCGCGTCAGATATTTAAACATCTTACCATTGGCACGGCAAAACCTTCTGTGCAGGAACTATCTACAGTTCCTCATCACTGTATCGATCTGCTGGAGCCGGATCAGCGGTTCAATGCAGGAGATTTTCAGATCAGAGGACGGGAGATAATTTCTCAGATCATTGAGAAAGGAAAACTTCCGATCGTTACCGGTGGAACCGGTCTCTATGTACAGGCGGTGATCGATGGATTTTTTGAGCAGCCCGGTATATCAGGTGAAGTCCGTTCTGCACTTGAACATCGGCTGGAATCGGAAGGAAAAGATGCACTATATCGGGAACTGCAGTCCGTTGATCCCAAATCTGCCCGATCAATGGATGCTTCAAAGTATCGCAGAGTGATACGGGCATTGGAAGTATATCACGAGACAGGCAAACCGATCTCACAGCACCATAATGAACATACGGTCGAAAAAATCTACGATGCTCATTTTTACGGATTGGATTGGGACCGAGAGGTTCTCTATGACAGGATCAACCGCAGAGTCGATTCAATGTTGAAGAGCGGATTCATCGATGAAGTTGAGCAACTCCGCTCGAGGGGATTCGACGACCGTTTTCAGTCACTGCAGACTGTTGGATATAAAGAAGCATTTGCATATCTGCGCAAAGAGATCACAAAAGAGCGGATGGTGGAATTGATGAAACAGAATACCCGCCGGTTTGCAAAACGGCAGTTGACCTGGTT
>CAIVNT010000589.1 GCA_903907305.1 uncultured Ignavibacteriota bacterium | reverse complement strand
GGTCATCATCTCCGGGAACAATGCTTCACTCACCGGATCAGGATCATATAATCTCAATCATCTGACGGTCACGGGATCCGGAGTGAAGGCGACTGCATCTACGAATATCTCATTGAGCGGAAATTTTTCCACAAGCGGGTCCGGTACATTCACCCACACTGCCGGCAGTGGAACATTGACCATGAGCGGGAGCGGAACAACACTCAGCGGAAGCGGGATCATCCTCAGTAATTTTACCATTAGTTCGGGTTCCGTTTCGACCTCATCCACGTTTGAGATCACGGGTAATTTTTCCGCCGCGGGAAGTTTCACTGCAGGTTCAGGGACGTTGAAATTCAGCGGAACCGCGAAGACAATCTCCGGTGCAGGAACACTATCGTTCTCCGCATTGAATATCACCGGTTCACTCTCCACATCAAGAAGTTTCTCGATCGGTTCAAATATCTCCGTCACCGGCTCATTCAACGCTTCAGCGGGAACCATAACGTTTAACGGAACTTCAACACTTTCGGGCACGGTCAATCTTTTTGATGTAACAGTGAACGGTACAACACTGCAGCTTGGCTCAGGCTCATATCTTGGGGTTGCGGGAACATTCACGGTGACGGCAGGGACATTGAATGTTACTTCAACCGTGCCGAATACTGTTGATTTCAATTCCAATGGTTCACAGACTGTGCCTTCTGCAACATTCTATCATTTAAGCTTTTCTTCGGGAGGATTGAAAACTGCAGCTGGAGCTGTCACCGTCAACGGCGACCTGACGATCGGCACTGGCACATCATTCATTGCAGGATCATTCGGTCACATGCTCTCCGGAAGTTTGACGAACAACGGCATATTCACCCCCGGTACAAGCACGATCACAATGAATGGACCTTTGGATGCGGGAATCTCAGGATCGACAACATTCAATACACTCATCATCAACAAAAGTGCCTCCCTGAATTCTGTCACACTCAGCAGCAACGTTACAGCATCGACACTTACCATCACCACCGGAAAAATGCTGACAGGAACGCACTCCGTTACTGTTACAACGGCGCGCACCGGTAATGGGGTCATTATCGGCACCATTACCAGAACACACGCATTCTCCAATGGGACCGCATATGCATTTGAAGGACCGAATACTCTGATCACCTTTTCATCCGGAGGCCCGGGAATCTCTTCCGTTACTGTTGCCACAACGATTGGAGCGGTAAGCGATTTCACGTTTGGCAGTTCCATCAACCGGGAATACAACATCAGTGTCACCGGCTCCCCGTACACAGCATCCATGCGTCTTCATTATGAGGATGATGAACTGAACGGTAATACGGAATCCGGAATGGAACAATGGAAGTATTCATCTTCCTGGACTAGACAGGGAAAATCCTCCAATGATAATGTGAATAACTGGATCGAGTTGAATTCTCTTTCCTCCGTTTCCGGCCGCTGGTCGTTGGCGGAGTTCGTGAAGGTCGCACGATGGACCGGCGCCGCAAACAGCGCATGGGAAAATTCGGCGAACTGGGTAACGGAGACAGGAACGCCGAATCTTCCTCCTTCATCCACTGATATTGCAGAGATCGGTGATTCTGCATTCACGAATCAACCCTCCATCTCTTCTGCAGTGAACGTTCGTAGTATTCAGTTCGGAAGCTCCCAGTCCGCAACGCTTACCATTTCATCCGGTTCACTCACCGTCGCAGGAAATATCGATGGAGTGTGGAGCACCGCACGCGCACATTCGATCGCAGTCGGTTCTTCCACACTCACTGCAGGAGGGAGCATGCAACTCGGTGACGGTACAGCAGGACATACACTGAGCCTTTCCCTCGGCAGCGGAACGGTGAACGTCCAAGGTTCATTGAAACAAACAAGTTCGTCGGCGATCACCGTCTCCGGTTCCGGCGCATTGAATATCAGCGGCGATTTTGATTATGTCAACGGAACATTCACCGCTTCCACCGGCACCGTTACGTATAACGGAACAGGTTCGCAGATCGTCGCTCCGCTGACCTACCGAAATCTTGTGATCAATAAAGCGAGCGGAACAGCAACACTCTCCTCATCTGCGACTGTCACAAATAATTTTACGATTACCGCGGGGACATTTGCCGCCACCGCGAATATGGCCGTCTCCGGGAATATCGCGATCGCATCAGATGCGACACTCAGCGGCGGAAATGCAACGATCTCAATCGGTGGCAACTGGAGCAACAGCGGAACATACTCTCCCGGAACAGGAACGATCAATCTGAACGGAGGAAGTTCTCAGACGATTGATCTAACGACATTCAATAATCTTACGATCAACAAAGGATTAGGTACTGCCACCCCTTCCGCGAACTTGACCATTAATGGAAATCTTTCCGTCCTTGCAGGGACATTCGACCTTGCTTCATTTACGGTGAACCGCAGCGTGCTCGGCGGAACATTGACGATCGCAGCAGGAGCAACACTGCAGGTGGGTGGTTCGAGTAATTTCCCTGCGAACTATTCCGTGAATTCCCTTACAGCAACTTCCACTGTTGAGTATAACGGAACCGGAACTCAATCCGTTTCCACCGTTACGTACGGTAATCTCACGATCAGTAACGGTTCAACCAATTCAAAATCACTCTCCGGCAACACCACCATCACCGGAAATTTGACGATCAACAGCGGAGCAACGCTGGATGAAGGAACGAACACGATCGAACTGCAGGGGAACCTGGTAGACAACGGATCATTCTCCGCATCTGTCGGAACGCTGCAATTGAATGGAACAGGGAAATCGCTGACCGGATCGGTCATTATCAATAACTTGAACATTGCCGGAAGTTATTCGACCTCCGATAATATCACGATCACCGGAACATTCACCAATAGCGGTTCGCTTTCAACCGGTTCCTCGACGCTGACATTTTCCGGCGACGTTTCGAACAATGGGACACTGACCAACAGCGGCAGTGTGATATTTTCCGGGAGCGGGACACAGACACTTGCTCTCAACAGCGGCTTCTCGGCTTCCGGCGCAGCCAACTTTAATGGCACCATTGCACCGACATTTTCGGATGCTTCTTCCCCATCGTTCTCTACGGTGAACATCAATAACAGCGCTCCAATTACGCCGGTGCTTGGCTGGACGATCAGCGGTCC
>CAIVNT010000588.1 GCA_903907305.1 uncultured Ignavibacteriota bacterium | reverse complement strand
CACTGATTCTCTCCTCACTCAGCCAATACATCAACTGGATGAGCATCGGTATCTGTTTATCCAGGATCTCATCATAATTCACCGGCTGCTTCAGCACACTGATATTCTGAAGGATGACCTCTCCCGTATCGATTCCCTCGTCAATGAAGTGTGCCGTATTGCCTGCCAGAATGCTGCCGTAATTGACCGCCTGATCGATGGATCTCACTCCCGGAAACGCCGGAAGAAGTGACGGATGGAAATTGATGATCTTCTTTTTACAGCGTATCAGTAATTCACCCTTGAGTACTCTTGATCCGAACACGAACAGATAATCAACATTCATCGTCTCTATCATCTCCGAAAGCATATCCGAGACGGTGATACTCCGTTCCGCTTTCTCATGGCGTTCGATGTCAAGTTGGTAAAGGTGGATGTGTGACGCGCTGCATAGTGTTTTCAACTCGTCGTGATGAACACTATCCCTCAGGATGAAAGCGATATTCGGGACCATCTCGGATAGTGCCTCATTCGATTGCATCAATGCGATCGCTTTTGTCAGACGCGTTGCACCATTTGATACATAAAACCCGAATTTCATAAGTTCATATTCCTATACTAACGTGTACCGCTGCAGATACTCTTTGATCGATTCTTTAGGATTGAACATCATCACATCGATAATGGAGAGATTGGGAATAAAATTTCCGTCCAATTGAGGATAAACAACCTCGTCGGACCTGATGAACTTCAGATCAATTCCATTCGACTGAAATGTTTCTTTGCTGTATAATTCCTGACCGCCGATAGCATTGATGTACTCTTCCGCTCGGAGCTCTTTACAGAGTGCAAGAACCTTCTCTTCTCCGGCCAACGAATGATCGATATTGACAGCGGACGAGATGATGAATTCCGTCGGTATTTCGAGATACTGCGAGATCAGTTTCACTGAATGGAAATTGAATCGGAATAAATTGCGGTCGGCATGCTGCAGACACTGCTCGATCACCGGCATCACTTGTCTAAACATTGGAGCTTTCCTGTATGCGGCCGATATTTTTCTTAATATTTTCGATGCATCATCGGTGTACGTATCGGAAAGAGAACGTTGATCGATATTGAGGGAATCAGAATCGTTCTTTAGCGGGATGGAAAATAATTCGTCATGACCTTCCGACAGAAATCTGTTCCTATTGATCCAGCCCCGCTTGGTATATTTAATATTATCGTAGATAACAAAACGGTCCACGGAACGGATCAGCTGAAAATACCCGATATACGGAAGGAAATACGGCTGCATGATCGCTAATTTCAATGGTCACCTGTCCGTTGGTATAGGGATGGAGATGAGAAAGGGAGCAAAGGTTGTAGCAGATCGAAGTTCTTCCGCGCTTTCTCCTGCACCTGTGGTATTGTTCGGATCAAATGCTCTTTCACGGATACTCTGTTCTGCCAGCAGAGATCGATCTTTGCAAGCAGGTCATCACGGCGGGAAGGATCAGCCATATACTCTCTCATCCCTGCAAGTTCTGTGAATCCTTTCAATTTATGCGCCTTCGGTTCGTGCCCGTAATCCAGAACAACGGTCGGGATATACTGTGTGAAGCCGGAAACGGCAGCATGGATCCGTCCTGAGATGAGCATGTCGAGCTTACCGATGATCGCTTTTGTCTGTCCCATACTGTAGAGTCCATCAAGTTTCCGCACGTTCTCCGTCGTTCCCCTCTTTTCCAGAACGGAATACAACTGATGAAGGATCTGATGGTCCCTTCCTTCCGTGATCCGGAAATTCGGCGGCGGTATGAATCCGTTATTGTGCGACAACAGAAGCACCGTGCAATGGTACGATCTCACAATATGTTCTACGGCGTCTGCAAAGAAATAATATTCCGAATCTTCACGCGGCCAGAGGCCGAACGGACCTTTTGTCATATTCCAACCGCAGACGATGAATCCAACAAGCGGCCGCGACTCTTCGATTCTTTCATGAACATATATCTCCCTCATCTCTTGCTCTTCAGCGGGTTGAAAAAGAAATGCAGGACACGCCAGGCTGTAGGTATGTTTTGTGGAGAAATTATTCTTTTCCAATAATATTGTGCTGACCGATTCCCTATTTGTGA
This sequence comes from uncultured Ignavibacteriota bacterium, assembly GCA_903907305.1. Classification (GTDB taxonomy): domain Bacteria; phylum Bacteroidota; class Ignavibacteria; order UBA10030; family UBA8401; genus UBA8401. The sequence continues at coordinate 1,958 of CAIVNT010000588.1, read as the reverse complement.
CCAGGTCGAATTTTGCGAAGACATATCGTGCGAGTTGAGTTGTAAGAGATCCGTTGAACGGACCGGGAGAGCCGGCGATCATTGCTGTCTTCTTACCAAGGAACTGCGCCGTAAGATCCTTAAAGAGTCCAACGATAAATCGGTGTTTCCCGACCAGATCGGCATTCTCTCCCCAGATATCTCCGCTGAAATCGATCACCAGTTCGGATCGGCGCACTTCTTTGATAAACTGTGTGGAAAGAAAGTTCGGAAGATGGTTTCGGAAAATAATGGATGCGGTCACTTCATAGATCGCACGAAGGAGGTCGAATCTCCCCCAGGAATAATACAGACCCATTTCCAATTTCGTGACACGTTCACGTTCGTTGAATTCATCCGACATCTGAAAGGTCGTCACGATCTCGGCGTCCCGAAAAACACGGTGAAGTTCACGGATCAGCGGTTCAATGATCGCGTAATTCCCGAGATTGCCGTGTTCCATCCTCCCCCAATGCAGCGTGCATTGTCCTATCAGAAATATTCGCTTCATATCAATTCCGCTATTTCGCAATGTTCGCTGAATTGAAGTTGTAAACGCAGTAATATCTGAACGATCTCAACGATCGTATCGTGCTCCAGTCCGGGATAGATCGGCAGACAGAGGATCCTTTTCGTCACTTCTTCAGCAACCGGTAGATTCGCAGGATGCGAAGATTCCAACGTTTTGTATGCAGGGAATTGGCTGATCAACGGATAAAAATAGCGGCGGACGAAGACATTGTTCTTCTTGTATTCTTCATAGACGGCATCCCGGCTTGCTCCAAAGAGTTCTTCATCGATCAGGATCGGGAAATACGAGTAATTATGACGCACACCGTCAAGATCATCAAGGAATGAAATGCCATAGACATTCTTCAACGCATTCCTATAAATTTCGGCAACGGCTTTCCTTAGGTCGATCGCTTCATCCACATATTTCAACTGCAGCACACCAAGCGCCGCTTGGAATTCATTCATTTTCGCATTGATCCCGGGAGCAACGACCGTCGTCTCGCCGGCAAACCCGAAATTTTTCAGGTAGTCGATCCGCTTTTTGGTCGCTTCATCTTTGCAGATGATCGCTCCCCCTTCGAATGTGTTGAACACTTTCGTTGCGTGGAAACTCAGCACGGAAAGGTCACCGAAATTCAGGATCGATCCACCGTTCTGCGTAACACCGAACGCATGGCATGCATCATAGATCACTTTCAGACCGTACGTGTCAGCGATCTCCTGAATCTTGTCGACAGCGCATGGATTCCCGTACACATGCACCGGCATGATCGCCGTGGTCTTTGATGTGATGGCGGCTTCGATCTTATTTGCGTCAAGATTGAATGTTCTCGGTTCGATGTCGACAAATACCGGTTTGATACCGTTCCACCATAAGGAATGAGTAGTAGCAACAAAACTGAAGGGAGTCGTAATTACTTCCCCGGTAATGCGCAATGCCTGAAGAGCGGTGACCAATGCGAGTGTTCCGTTGGTGAACAGCGAGAGATGTTGTACACCGAGATACTCGGCGAGTTCTTTCTCAAATTGTTTATGAAAATCCCCGTTATTCGTCAGCCATTTCGATTTCCATATCTTTTCCAAATATGGGTAGAATTCCTCCAACGGAGGAAGGTATGGCTGCGTCAACAATGTTTTTTCCATAGGCTTTTCTGCTTTTTTTACACTGTAACGCAATCAGTGTGCCATGTGATTTTCACGTATTTATTCCATGAAAATGAGTTACATGGTTAGCGCATTTAGCCGATTGGCTGATAGTATGCACCGTAGGATATCACCTTAGCATATACCTACTATGGCTCGGTAAAATTGAGATCGGTTGAAAACATTTACCGTAGGATATTGAGCAGTAAAGAAAGTTGAAAAAAGGATAAGACCAAATTACGGGGTAATATCATTGGATTGGAACCATTCTGCGCTGACAAGTT
>CAIVNT010000587.1 GCA_903907305.1 uncultured Ignavibacteriota bacterium | reverse complement strand
ATTTGTTTATTATCGAAGGTAAAGAGAATGGAATCTGTTGCGGAGTATGTGACGACGGAATCGATCCCGCCCGGATCGTTCTTCAGTGAATCTGATTTGGCAAGTGTTGAATCTGCGGTGACAGACAATGTATCTTTTGTCTGAGCGGCGGACCATTCAGCGGCGAAGCACAACAAGACCAATATGAGTGCGATCGAAGAAGAACGAACTGCCGAGGCGGTATGGAAATGTTGTTTCATCGTTCTTCGGTTCTTCTGCACATGTGTGAGACCATCATATTTCTTACAACACCATTCCGGCAGCACCGAAGATACCGGCATCATTTCCGAGCTGCGCGCGGACGATCTTGATCTCTTCGCGAAGCGGTTTTTGAACATTCCGCAGCACAGACTGATGGATCGCATCGAAGACAAAATCGCCGACTGCTGAGACACCGCCGCCGATCACCGTCACACGGAAATCAAGTGTATTCATCACGCCACCGATCATCACCCCCATCAGTGTCCCGGCTTCGACCAAGATCTCATGTGCAAGCGCATCGCCGGCCTCCGCTGATTTGGAGATATACATCGGAGAGATTTTTTCCAGATCGCCGCCGACAAGTTCCAGTATCTTTGAAGAAGGATTATTCTTTAATTTTTCGATCGTTCGTTTGGAAAGATGTTTTTGTCCGACATATGCTTCTACACAGCCTTTCGTTCCGCAATTGCAGAGGAGTCCGTCATAGTCGATGGAGATATGCCCGACTTCACCGGCTCCGCCGCTCAGTCCGCGATAGATCTGCTTGTTCATGATGATGCCGCCGCCAACACCGGTTCCCCAGACGATGAAAAGAAAATTGGAATACTGCTTGCCTGCACCGAATTTTGATTCAGCAATTGCGGCAACGTTCGCATCGTTATCCACTTCCACCCGCATGTTGAATACCTTCGAGATCTCATCCGCCAGCGGAATGACATCCCATCCTTTGATATTCGGCGGACTCTTCACAATACCGCCGGGATTCTGGATGAGTCCGGGAGAACCGATACCGATACCGGCGACCGTTCTTCCATTGGTATGAGTCAGAACCTCCTGAATGGATTTGACGATCTGTCCAATCACTGCTGTTGGATTCTCTTCTGCAAGAGTAGGAAGCTTTGATTGAGCAAGGATTGTACCATCACTGTCGACCAGTCCGGTCTTTACTGTGGTGCCGCCAAGATCGACACCGATTGCAAGTTGTTGTGCCATAGTCGGGTATTATACTGCAGTGGTCTGCTGTTGAGTTGACAATAAGAAATTGTAATTTGTTTTAATATAGAGAAGGATCTTTTCGGCGATCAACTGATGTCCATCCTTATTCGGATGAATGCCGTCGAGACAGATCAATTTTGTATAATCGTCCGTCTGGAGGAACGCGGACCGGATATCGATCAAGCGCGTTTTTGTCTCCTCGGCAACGCGGAGGATGGCCGCATTATACCGTTCGTGCCAGGAATAGATCCGTGAAACATTCCCGATGTATTTCAGGATATTCTCTTTTGCCTGATCGCTGTTATGGCTCACCCATCTGAAATATTTTTCCGGGTCAAGCGGCGGAAGCGAGACAAGCACCGGAATGATATTCATCGTTCCAAGTTTTTCTACCAGACCCGTCAGCAGTTCATAAAATTTATTGCAGTCCGTATTCGGATAGAACTCTCCGCCGGGATTATCGGCGATCTCGTCCCACTTGAAGTCGCAGTCATTCCCGCCGAATTCGATCAGCACTACATTCGGATTTCTCTTGAGCACATCATTCTGTAAGCGCTGAAGTCCTTCAACGATAGTACTGCCGAACTTTGCCGCATTGTACACAACGCCGGATAAATGTGTCTTCACAAGATTGCTGAAGCTTTCCAGCAGCAGCGAATGGCGTTTCTTCTCCTCGTCGTAAATAACGCCGCGTGAGATGGAATCTCCGAAGACGACGATGGTGCAATGTTCTTTCAACTGTTCTATGATCGATTGTGTGTCCATATTACTTCCCCCTTGTTTTCCACAATGCAGCCAATCGTTCTTTGATCTGTTTCTCCCGTCCATTCTCCGTCGGTTCATAATATTGTTTCGACTTTAACTGATCGGGAAGATACTGCTGATCGACAAAATTATTTTCATGATCGTGTGCGTAACGATATTCTTTTCCGTAATTCAGATCCTTCATCAGTTTCGTCGGGGCATTGCGCAAATGGAGCGGCACCGGCAAATTCGGCAGGCGGCGGACATCGTTCATCGCCGCATCGATCGCCTTGTACGATGCGTTACTCTTCGGTGCGCTCGCAAGATATGTGGCAACATTCGAAAGAATGATGCGCGCTTCCGGCATTCCGACATAATCCACAGCAGTAAATGAGTCCACCGCCAGCATCAGTGCCGCAGGATCGGCATTGCCGATATCCTCGGATGCGAGGATGATCATCCGTCGAGCGATGAATTTCGGATCCTCTCCCCCTTCAAGCATTCGAGCGAGCCAATACACTGCAGCATCGGGGTCGCTTCCCCGCATGCTTTTGATGAAAGCGGAGATGATGTCGTAATGCGCTTCCCCTTTTTTGTCGTAGAGGGAATATTTCCTCTGAAATGCTTCTTCCAAAACATCACGCGTGAGTGTGTGCATACCCTTCGCATCAGGATCCGAGATCTGGAAGGCGATCTCAAGTCCGTTCAATAATTTTCTGGCATCACCGCCTGAAAGTAAAAAGAAATACTCTTTTTCTTCGATAGTAACATTATTTTTCGTGATGATCTCATCCGCTTCCAGCGCCTGGGTGAGGATCGTTTCCAGTTCCGCCTGACCGAGCGGTTCAAGAACGAAAACACGCATGCGGGAAAGAAGCGGTGAGATCACTTCGAATGAAGGATTCTCCGTTGTCGCACCGATGAGTGTGATGGTCCCTTTTTCCACTGAATGCAGCAACGCATCCTGCTGCGATTTATTGAAACGGTGGATCTCATCAATAAAAAGGATCGTCTTACGAAACGAACGCTGAAACTCTTCGGCCTGTGCGATCACTTCCCGAACATCCTTCACCCCCGATGACACGGCATTCAACGCGAAGAATTCGGATTTCGTCTGCTGCGCAATGATCCGAGCAAGAGTTGTCTTACCGACACCAGGAGGCCCCCACAGAATGAATGACCGAAGTTCATCCTTCTCCACCATCTGGCGGAGCGGTTTCCCTTCACCAAGCAGATGACGCTGACCGACGTACTGTTCCAACGTGTACGGACGGACTCTTTCGGCGAGGGGTGTATTTTTTTCTATAGAGTTCAAATGAAAGATATTGTTAATTTAGGATTGCAAAATCGCAAGATTACAATATTGCAATTTTGTAATCTTGCAATTCATTATTTCTTCTACTTCTTCGGTGCTACTTTGTAGACCTTTTCATTTTAAGTTTATCCTCAATTGCTTGTGTCTTATTTTTCTACAATCATGCACTTTTTATCCCCGCTATGAGAGGCCTCAAATTCAAATGCCAGATACTTGGCGAGTAGACAGTGATGAAACAACAACTGTTTGCAATAT
>CAIVNT010000586.1 GCA_903907305.1 uncultured Ignavibacteriota bacterium | reverse complement strand
TCTTTTTTTTATTTCCGAATATATCTAATCCAAATTGTCATTCCGAGTGAGTCCCGACGGAGTCGGGGTTGAGCGTAGAATCTGATGGAATGATGCTCCCTTTCACTCAGTATGACATTCGGAGACGGATGATCTCATATCCGCCGAATCAATAAAATTTACAGGAAAAACTCTATGGCTTCTCGTCAAATGCGCCGTGTGGTCGTCACCGGAATGGGCGCGGTCACCCCTATCGGATTGACTGTGAAAGAATTCTGGACGAATGCGCTTGCCGGCAAAAGCGGTATCGCAAATATCACCTATTTTGATACCACCGAATACGACACAAAATTCGCCGGTCAGCTAAAAGGATTCGATCCGCACAATTATATGGACAGGAAACTTGCTCAGCGTGTTGATCAATACACACAATATGCACTTGCTGCCGCTGAAGAAGCAATCAAGGACTCCGGCCTGAATCTTGAGAACGAAAACAAAGAACGTGTTGGAGTCGTGTTCGGTTCGGGTATCGGCGGATTCAAGACATTCCAGACGCAGACGACGAATATGGTCGAAGCAAAAGGACCGAGCCGCATCAGTCCGTTCTTCATTCCGATGATGATTCCGGATATTGCTGCGGGACGTATCTCTATTAAATATGGACTGAAAGGTCCGAACTACGCAACCGTCTCGGCGTGTGCAACAGCATCTCACGCAATTGGCGATTCACTCATGCTCATCCAGCGCGGAATGGTTGATATGATGGTCTGTGGTGGTTCCGAAGCGGGTATCTGCGAAATGGGTATTGGCGGATTTAATGCGCTGAAAGCTCTTTCCACACGCAACGAAGCGCCGGAAAAAGCAAGCCGTCCGTTCGATAAGGATCGTGATGGATTTGTCATGGGCGAGGGTGGCGGAATTTTAATCCTTGAAGAGTTGGAACATGCTAAATCACGTGGCGCTAAAATTTATGCGGAACTGGCAGGGATGGGATTTACCGGCGATGCTCATCACATCACCGAACCGGCTCCTGGCGGTGAAGGTGCTCAGCGTTCCATTAAAATGGCACTTGCTGATGCAGGACTCGCACCAACAGAGATCGACTATGTGAATGCGCACGGAACTTCCACTTATTACAACGACAAATACGAAACGAATGCCATTAAGACCGTCTTCGGCGACCATGCACAAAAGATCGCGGTGAATTCGACCAAATCCATGATCGGCCATTTGCTTGGTGCTGCAGGCGTTGTCGGGGCGATCGCAACTATCATGAGCGTTGTGACGGATGAAATCCACCCGACGATCAATTATGAAACGCCTGATCCCGAATGCGACCTGAATTACGTCCCGAATGTCTCGATTAAAAAGACGGTCAACGCAGCCATATGCAATGCTTTCGGTTTCGGCGGGCATAATGCTACACTCGCATTTAAAAAGTTTTCCGAATAGTCACAATCTGTCATTTGGGACAACAAAAGTAGTGTTTATAGAGTGTATTGAATAATCGATTTGTTAAGGTTTTTTTTATATATTTTAAGCAAAGCAATGTATAAGCAAGGATAATATAGATAAGGTCTCAATTTGACGTTGTATTTGGTGTCATGAATTTTGATATTTCCGCGAATTTTAATAATGCTGTGAGCGTACTATCGAATGAAAAAAAAACTACTCTTCCTTTGCTTATTGACTGCCTTTGGTTCTCTCTATTCTCAACGGAAAGAACCGAAAGAAATCCCTGCAGAAAAACCCCCCTCTTTGTCATTTGCCGAGGATGTCTTCTCGGAATTTGAGCTGGCTATAGATTCCATTGGCAATAAATTGACCTCTTCGGTCAGAGAGATCAGCCCGAACATTTCCAACATCGTAATCTATAAATTGAAAATTAAATGGATGCTGAGGGATGAGCTGAAAACAAATGAAATTCAATTCCTGACCTCATATTTCGAAAACAAACTGAAAATCGCCATGTCGCGGGACCGCCGGTTCCTCATATATTCAGGA
>CAIVNT010000585.1 GCA_903907305.1 uncultured Ignavibacteriota bacterium | reverse complement strand
GAAATCATCCGCACCGAAATGCAGTGCTATCTGTCCCGTCTTTTTCCCTTCGCTGAACCACGATGCCTGCACATGATCGAAGTTGTCAAGGTAGATGCGCGAGAACGCGATCATCTCTAGATACCGTTTCGGTGTTGCATAGGTCGGGATGATCTTCTCGAGCGGAGTGTTGCCCGGTTTGAAACTCCACGGGACGAATGCGGTGAATCCATGATATTCATCCTGTAGCTGGCGGACGACTTCAAGATGTTCCACAATGTCTTCATCTTTTTCCAAATGACCGTACATCATGGTTGCCGTGGATTTGAATCCGATCTTATGTGCTTCGCGCATCACATTCAGCCAGTCTGCGGAAGATCCTTTTTTGCTGCTGATCTTTTTCTTCACACGGTCCGAAAGGATCTCCGCTCCGCCCCCGGGAATGGAACGCTGACCGGCATCCCATAATCTTTGCAACACTTGTTGAAGAGTCAGTCCGGACACACGGGCCATTTCGATGATCTCGGAGGTGGAATAGAAGTGGGGATACACTTCGGGCACTTCTTTTACGGTCCGCTCAACCATTTCCACATAATATTCGAATGGCAGATCGGGATTGACGCCGCCCTGAAGAAGGATCGTCGTGATCCCTTGTCTTGCCGAATCCTTGAACTTCGCGATCATCTCATCTATTGAATGCGTATAGACACCTTCTTCGCCCGGATGACGATAGAATGCACAGAAAATGCAGTCAATGTTGCATACGTTTGTATAGTTCGGATTGGAATCAAGAACGAACGACACTTTCGGATCGGGATTCTTTTTGAAACGGATCTGATTGGCAAGATCGCCAAGGTCCAAAAGCTGTGCATTGCGAAGAAGGAAAAGTCCTTCTTCGCGGCTGATGCGTTTGTCATTCCGTACGTTCGAATAGATCTCTGTCAGTGTCATAGGGCATTTAAAAAAGCAGTGTCAAGGTTATTAACCTTGACACCGCTTGGTTCGCAAAAAATTAAAAAGTTACGGTGTATCCGGCTGCTTTCAGGTCTTTGATCAGACTGAAACTGATCTCTTCCAGTTTCACGACGATCTCTTTGTAGGAAATTCCGGGGATCCCCTTCGGTGGTGCATCATCTTTTTGATGGATACAGCAGACGCGTCCTGACCCGACCTTGCCGATCAGATAGCCGAGTTCGAACATAGCGCTGTTGATATCATCCGGATTATAGAGATAGTAAGCGTATTTTACGGTCGGATATTGTTCAAGGAAACCAACGATCGCGTCCGCAGCTGTTCCGCGCTGGAACATGATACCATCGATCCCCATCTCGTGAAGCAAATTCGATAGTTGATTCTTTAACTCCGTCTCAGAAGAAGAGAGCACCAAAACTTGATTGTTTGTTGCCGGAGCAGCGACAGGAGCGGGTGCTGCAGCTTTTGGTGGTTCCGGTTTTGGAACTTCAGGTTTTGAGGCTTCAACTTTCGGAGTATCCTGCACGACTGCAGGCACAGGCTGTGGTGCCGGTTTTGGAGCCGGAACAGCAATCGGTTTCGGTGCAGCAACAGGTGGAACCG
>CAIVNT010000584.1 GCA_903907305.1 uncultured Ignavibacteriota bacterium | reverse complement strand
CTGGATGAGATCGGCGATATTTCTCCCATACTGCAGGTAAAACTTCTCCGGGTCCTGGAGGAAAAATCATTTCGGCGAGTAGGAGGAACGACGGATATTACAGTGGATGTCCGGATCATTTCGGCGACCAATCAATTGCTTGAAGTGAAAGTGAATGAGGGACGATACAGGCGAGATTTGTTCTACCGGTTGAATGTTGCGAGTATTTCCGTCCCGCCGTTGCGGGATCGAAAAGAAGATATCCTGATCCTTGCCGAACATTTTATCGACCAGTTCAATCGAACGCATCATCGGAAAGTAGAGGGACTGACACAGGAGACGAAAGAGGTCTTCTTGAGATACAACTGGCCGGGGAATGTGCGTGAACTCAGGAATGCGATTGAGCGGGCGATGATCCTGGATGATGCAGAGTACATCATCTCTAATCCATCGGAGCTCTTACATTTCCATTCGGACCGGTCCGAATCGGCTGAACTGAAGAATGATCCGATGGGAAATGCACTCTCTACGATCGAACGGAATACAATTCTGAATGCATTGGAGCACACAGGATATAATCAGGTTCATACGGCAAAACTTCTCAAGATATCGCGGGATACTCTCCGATATCGGATGAAGAAATTCGGACTCTTTCCGGAAAAAAATCAATAACAATCGACCTCCTATGAAAATGACGAAAATAGTACCGATCGCACTGATATTCTCTTACGCGATTTCAATGATGCCGGGATGCGGATCACCGCAGCAGCAGGTAGAACTCTCTTGGCCGCCGCCTCCCGACCAGGCGCACATAAAATTTATCGAAATACTGAAGGATGAGGATTATTTCCCGCGTCCGCTGTGGCAAAGGATCTTCGGAGGACTCCTTGGTGCCGATCCGGCAAAACGTCTTGCAAAACCGTACGGCGTGGTTGCCGATGCCACCGGCGCCGTCTATGTTACCGATACGATACTCGGTGCTGTTGTGGTCTTCGATAAAACTGAGCAAAAGATCAGAACCATCGGCGACAGCGGACAGGGAAGACTTGCTGTCCCGTCCGGCATTACCGCAAATGATTCTTTACTCTTCGTTTCAGATTCGAAGCAGCGGAGGGTGTACGTCTACACATTCTCCGGCGAGTTGAAAAGGATCATGGGAAATGACACTCTATTCGTTACTCCTGCCGGCATCTGTATGGACGAAACAATGACGAAGGTGTATGTGGTGGATTCCGGGAAACATTGCATCCATATCTTCTCGATCGATGGAACGTATCTTTCTTCCTTCGGACACCGAGGATCCGATGACGGGGCATTCAATTTTCCGACAAACATCTGCATCCGAAACGGAAAGATATATATAATGGATACCATGAATTTCAGAGTACAAGTGTTCGATTCAACAGGCATATTCATCTCAAAATTTGGGAGTATCGGAAACCGGCCGGGATTCTTTGCCAGACCAAAAGGTATCGCTGTCGATTCAAACGGAAATATTTATGTTTCTGATGCGGGATTCGAGAATTTTCAGATATTCAATGAACAGGGGCAGGTATTGATGTATGTCGGCAGTGCCGGGATCAATACCGGTGAATTCGGGTTGCCTGCCGGAATATTCATTGACCGAAAGGACAGACTGTATGTGGTTGAACAGTCCAATTCACGGGTTCAAGTGTTCCAATGTTTACATTGACCTATGGATTATGTTCTGAAATCATACATTTCACACAGTTATTTCCGAATAAGCCTTAAATTTTCAGAGTAATTATTAGAATTTCCTAATATTACGATACTCTGCGTGAAAAGACCCACCACCTTGCCCCACTCGGACAGAATTGTCCACTTTTTGATCAATTTTGGATACCGCACTCTTTGGCACACTCGTTGCCATAGAGTGCAGTGAGTAATAACCGATTCCTCAAGAACTTTCAAACATCGACAGCAAATACCCTCTCGACAGATAAATGACATTCAACAGCATTGTAATGCTGTTCGCTCATTGAATTTTCAATAACGCAATTTTTTTTATCAACGCTTCAGTATACCAATGCCTGAAGGACATTAATTAACGATGCATTGGATAGTACGTGGGGGAACAAACAAGGGAGTATATCATGAAAAAATTAATGGTAATTGTGATCGGAGTGGTATTCTGTATATCATTCACATTCTCACAATCCATCCGAAACTCGAAGCACGATCTCTCTTCGACATCAACAACAATCGGGGCCAAGTCAACGAATGTTGACGAGCTGTGTGTCTTCTGCCATACGCCTCACTCGAATCAATCGACAACGATGCTTTGGAACAGGACCGCTTCTTCAGCGACATACACGGTCTATACCAGTCCTTCCATGGAAGCCGCGGGAGGACAGCCTGGTTCTGCATCGAAGAATTGTCTGAGCTGTCACGACGGTACAGTGGCATTCAACAGCCTCATCAATTCTCCGGGCGGAGTGACTCCGACCATGACCTCTGCAACGATGTCGGGTGTGAATTCGCTCGGCACAGATCTTTCGAACGATCATCCGATCGGATTCGTGTATTCAACTCATCAGGGAACAGATCCGCATTTGCGTGCTGCTTCTGCATCAGGTAACAAGGTCACTGTCAGCAATGGCGGTGTGACGCTGCCGTTGGTTGGAACGACCACGGCGAATGCCACTATGGAATGCACGAGCTGCCACGATCCGCACGACGGAACGAAGGGTCAATTCAAACGTGTTGCCAATTCTGCAAGCCAAATGTGCTTTACCTGTCATAACAAATAGATCAGTATAGGAAAGATATCGTCCGAAAGGCCGGAATACATGAAAGTGCAATCCGGCTTTTTTTATTATCGTGAGTTCAAGTGCTGCTGAAGATCAACATATATCTCTGCATTCTGATCGGGGTTACGCCGGCATTCTCACAGCTGCGATCGCTGTCGATGGACCTGCGAAACAGCTATTATTCGTTCGCAACACAGCAGCCTCTTGGAGGAAATGAGAATGCCAACTACAACCAGAACTACGTCCTTTCAATGCAAGGATACGGAATCTCACCGCGGTTTCTTCAGTTCGATTTCTCGACATCGCTGAGTGACTACCGTTCCACGTTGACCAATAATTCCGTACAGCAGACACAGCACAACAAGAATTTTGGCCTGTATAATATCTCCGCAACGATCCTGCCGCTGAGCACAAGTCCTTTAATTCTCTACACGTCCAAATCCGACGCACGGAATTCGACATCATACGAACGTCAGTTCAATGAAACAGTTGCTTCATATTACGCTCCGTCATCGTTTCTGTATCAAACCGATGTGAAGGGGGTCCGGTGGAGTACCGCAAAGAATGAGATCCTTCCTTCCATTGAGATCGGTATGGAGAAGAACAGCAATTCCGGAAGGATGCTTTCCAATTCAATGGACATGAAGAACACCAATGTCAACGTTCATCTTTCCAACAGTTCGGACAATGATATCAGCCGTTATTCGGTCCATTATAATTTCAATGACTCAAAAGATCTGACATACCATCAGAATTTCTCGAACCACGAGCTACAGTTCTATGGAACATCAAAATTGAATGCCGCAACAGATGCGTATACGTCGGCCGTCTACATGAACCGCAATAATGCAATATCAAGGACAATGGAATTCGGCGGAACCGTTTCGGGAAGCAATGACAACGAACATCATCTGCGGTTCATTTCCATGGAGAACAGCAACAGTGTCAACGGCAATATCAAAACGACTTCGAATTCATTTCAGCACCAGTCGCAATTCACTCTTGCACCGCAGCTGAAACTGACTGTCGGCACGAATGGAGCGAAGGAATATTTCATCGTGAATGATCAGTCACTTCCGTCCGATCACGGGACAATGCATGTGCAGCTGCATCATTCCTCGGAAAATCCTCTGTTCCTATTGGACGATACATACGAGATCTCAGCAGGTGAAGAAAAGCATATTTACGGCGACCGTCAGTTCGTCTACGCGACACAAGCGACGGTCCACGCAACGTCGCTTGAATGGAAGACGTTCCGGTTGATGCTGCATGAGAATGTCGATTTCTCACGATCGTACGTGTTCGGGAAGATGATCAACAATACTATCCGATCCGAATTGATGACGAATGGTCTTCCGAATACAAGCGTCCAATGCGAAGCATCCCGAACGGATATGAGAACATCGGAATATGCAGAGGTGAGCAACAAAGTGATCCGGACAGTCTCCGGGAAATTGAGGACCTTCATCTCATATTCAACATCATTGGATGTTCAGGGTGAAAAACGATGGACGGATTCATGGTATCAGGAACTGCTGATGAGCAACGGGGTCGGGATTTTCGGCACTCCAGAGGGGCTGGACGAATCTCTG
>CAIVNT010000583.1 GCA_903907305.1 uncultured Ignavibacteriota bacterium | reverse complement strand
GTTCCCGTGGAGTATGCGATAAAACGACTCTATGGTGTCACGATGAATGTTCCTGTTCTGGATCCGACAGTGGAAGTGCTTCGCGTTGTTCTTGGTGCTCGGCTGATTGAGTCCAAAGAAAATCACCATCGGTTCATGATCGGTGTCGGAAACGATGAGGCGGAGGTGAATATCATTGCCGATCCTTCGTTACCTCATTCGCGTCAATCAGCCGGTTCGGTGCATCACATTGCATGGCGTGTGAAGGACGATCCTGCAGAAGAAGAATGGCAAAAGCAAATAACTGAACGTGGTTTCACTCCGACGGAAGTGATCGATCGATTCTATTTTCATTCGATCTATTTCCGAGAACCGGGCGGGATCCTGTACGAGATCGCGACGGATAATCCGGGATTCACGGTTGATGAACTGCCGGAGAAATTGGGATCGGCGCTAGTGCTCCCCCCGTGGTATGAACCGCATCGTGCAAAGATCGAACAGTTGTTGCCGTCCATCAGTATCCCGGGAATCGGATAATATGAAAAAAGTAGACATACATGGAACCGGAATTGCTCCTCATAATATATCACCGGTGTTCACAATCGGCGCAGATCTGTCATCAGCGAAAGCAGTGTTGGTCATGGTGCACGGCCGTGGAGCATCTGCGGAGAGTGTCCTGGAATTATCACAGTATTTTCGGCAAGAGGGTTTAATATTTATCGCACCGCAGGCGTCAGGCAATCTCTGGTACCCTTACAGCTTTCTCATGCCGATCGAACAGAATGAACCCGGATTGACCTCTTCGCTCCAGCGTATTACAGATATCATTGATTTCTGTGCTGAATCGGGAATTCCTGAAGAGAAGATCATGCTGCTCGGGTTCTCGCAAGGTGCATCACTCTCCATGGAGTGGGCGGCACGTTCCGGCCGAAAGATCGGCGCGCTGTTCGGCCTGAGCGGCGGATTAATCGGACCTGTCGGAACCAAACGGGATTATCAAGGTTCGCTTAAAACAACACGGGTGATATTGGGATGCAGCGATATTGATCCCCATATTCCCAAAGAGAGAGTGACGGAGAGTGCTGATGTGTTCCGCAGAATGGGAGCAGAAGTTACGATGAAATTATATCCAAACATGCAGCATACAGTGAACGAAGATGAGATCCATATGATCGATTCATTCATCGAACAACTTATCGTAAAGTGATGTATACACTCTATCGTGCCGAAGAGCGGATGAATACAGCAGGAGCATGGGGTGCATCGGCCGATACATTCTTTGCGTCGGAGGAAGAAAAATATCTCGGCTTCGGAAATCTTGTCCAGGTGACAAGGAGCATTTTGAATGTCGATTCCGGAAGTTCCGGTATGAAACTGCATCGGAACATGGAACTGGTCGACATTATTCTTTCAGGAACTATTGGATATCAGGATAGTTTTGGTGTGTCGTCGGATTTTCCCCAGAATACTCTTCAGGTGATCTCATCAGGAAAGGGAATCTTTCAGGCAGAGTTCAATCCGGGTGCAATTGAGACAGAGAAGATCCAGATCGGTTTTTTACCGGATTCGCTGAACAAGAGACCGATCAAAACAAAAGGATTGTTCGATATTACATCCGGAAAGAATTCCTTCGTGGAACTTATCTCACCGACCAATGCTCAATCCTTGACAGTTCGGCAGAATGCCGCTGTGTTACTTGGAGAATTTGAGGAAAACAGGCATATTGGTTACACTTTGAATAGAGATACGATCGGATTATTCGTCCATATTGTATCGGGTGTTGTTTCAATGAACAAAGAGATCCTCCGGCGCGGTGATTCGGTTGGAATTATTCAGGAAGAACAAACGTTAATTCACACAGCCGAACCGTCGGTGATCCTGCTCATAGAAGTATCAATGAACGATTGAGGAAAAGAGAATGAAAACATTCATGGTTGAAGTGCAACTGCCGAACGAACCGCCGCAGGAATTCTTCACACTGATCCCATCGCAGCGTGCGATGGTGGTTGAACTGCTGACCAAAAGAAAATTTTTGAGTTATACGCTCTCCGCAGATCGTTCCAAAGTGTGGATCGTGATGGTCGCGCAAAGCCAATCTGAAGCGCTGGTGCTGCTGGAACAACAGCCGATGGATAAATTCTTCAGCTATCACTTTACCGAACTGATGTTCCATGATATGGCGGGGGCAATGTTCCCGGCTGTCTCACTTAATTAATGGGCCATGAACAGGAAAGAGTTCATACAAACAATGGCAATGATCCCCATTGCGGAAGGAACAATGAAACTGAATGAATTGAAAAATATCACGGATGATCATACAAAGAGTGACCGGATGCCGTTGTTGTTCGTTGGACACGGGAACCCAATGAATGCGATTGAGCATAACCGTTTCAGTGATACATGGCAGAAGATCGGAACTGAACTGGCGAAACCGCAAGCGATCCTTTCCGTGTCGGCTCACTGGTTGACGCGCGGAACCCGTGTGCTTTCCGTTGAGCAGCCGAAAACCATCCACGACTTCGGTGGATTTCCAGAAGAACTTTTTGCACAGCAATATCCTGCTCCGGGCGCACCGGAAATGGCGAAAGAAACTCAACGTCTGGCATTGAAGAACCATATTGCGTTGGATGATGAATGGGGATTTGATCACGGAACATGGAGCGTGTTAAAGCAAATGTTCTCGAAAGCAGAGATTCCTGTGTATCAGCTGAGTATCGATTACAGTAAGCCGATGAGTTATCATTATGAGATGGCGCAGGAACTTCGGTCGCTTCGGGAAAAAGGGGTGATGATCATGGGAAGCGGTAATATCGTTCACAACCTCCGTGCGATCAATTTCGAGAATGCAAAGCCGTATGACTGGGCTGTAGAATTCGATTCCCAAATAAAAGAGTGGCTCGATTCCGGCAATCATCAAGCGATACTGGAGTTTCAAAATTTAGGACCTATTGCACAATTGGCTCATCCTACGTACGATCATTTCCTTCCGTTGATGTATGTTCTCGGATTCCAGCATAAGAATGAATCACCGTTTTATTTCAATGACGATTTCGACATGAGTTCGGTCTCAATGAGGTCGGTTATCTACCGCAGTTAACCGTGAATGATATAAGCAGATTAAGCCCCTTCTGATAAATTAGAGGGGGCTTTTTTTT
>CAIVNT010000582.1 GCA_903907305.1 uncultured Ignavibacteriota bacterium | reverse complement strand
TGACATGATTCGGGCCCCCCTTTTCATCCAGCAGGATATTCCAGTCTGTCCAGCCCATCGTTCCGTTGTTAAAGTCATTGATCATGGACTCGCCGTACCGTTCCGCGTTTGGCCAGTACTGATATCGTTCCGGATTGAAACTATCGGCGCACCCTTCTGTGAAGAGAAGATTTTTCTCCGGAAATGCTTCATAAGCCGAACGGACATTCTCGAACATCTGTCGTCCGCCGGACCAGGATTCGTACCAGTGGAATCCCATTCCCCATGCATATTTGGCGGCATCCGGATCGCCGTAGATAACATTCACTCTCTGATTCATCAGGTCGCGGTTATGATCCCACACCACGATCTTTTTATCGGAGAGCCCCTGCTGGGCCATGGTCGGTCCGAGATATGTCTTTAGAAAATCGCGTTCTTCTTCCGCAGTGTAGATGCACGATTCCCAAGTCTGTTTTGCCATCGGTTCGTTCTGTACTGTAATTCCCCAGACAGGAACTCCTTCCGCTTCGTATGCCTTAATGAATTTGGTAAAGTATGTGGCCCAACTAGAATAATATTCCGGCAGAAGTTTTCCCCCTTTGAGCATATCCTTATTATCCTTCATGAATGCCGGAGGACTCCAAGGGCTCGCATAAAGCAGTAGCGTTCCACCGGCAGTTTTGATCGCCTGTTTTATCAATGGAATTCGGAATTGTTTATCGTGATCGATCGAGAATGTCTTCAGTTCTTTGTCACCCTCGTTTACATAGGTGTAGCTGCCGCTGCTGAAGTCCGAACTGTGGATTGTCGTCCGCGCGAGCGTGTAGCCGATCCCTTTATTGCGGTCGTAATACGCGGTCAGTATCTCTTGCTGTTTGGCAGGAGATAGTTTTGCAAACACTTCAGCCGATGCATCCGTGATCGCACCGCCGATGCCGAGGAATGTCTGAAATGTTTTATTGGGATTGACGAATACGCAAGTCTCTGTTTCGAGAGGCTGTATGGAAGGGACAAAAGATGATTCAGCTGTTTTGCTGAGACGGTATTCAGTCTTTTCGGCGGTTGTATAGAACGTTACATTCTTTCGTGCGACGTTTTGCTGGGCACCAGAGTAGATGGAAACAAGGCAAAGGCAGGAGAAGAGAAATACATTTTTCATAGTTGTTATCGTTCATAAAGTAGTGCGAAACAGTGGTGTTTGGGAAGTGCGAAGTTGAAAACAGACCGTGATGCTCGTTCAATTGAGTAATGACCGCATTTATTGTGCCAGTACACAGATTGAGATTTCCCTTAAAAAAAGAGGATTCGTAATGAATGCTTATCAATATAATAAGCGAATAAATGCGGTTTGCAATGATGATGGTTCAATGAGATCATTCCAAATGGTGATTTACATTTCTGCGGTATTCGTATTATGCTTCGAATTTTTACTCTGCGATGTCCAATTCACTATTTCTCTCGAAGAAATAAAAACCGTACCGATTTTATCGAACAAACATTCTGTTTCGGTAGTTATGATTTTAGGTTAGGATGTTGTTCTCAGGAGATGGAAAAAATGGTTTTCGGTTATCTATTTGATAATCACATCATATCAATTTAATAAGACCGCTTCCAATGTATCTACATTATGAACTCTGTTTTGGAGAAATAGTGATATTCTACCGTGGCATAGTATATGCCTTAATGACTATGGCCAACCAGTGAACGCAACGTCATCCAAAAAGTGTATCACAGTAATTAACTTTTTAACTCAATAATCACACTTCGCAATTTTCATCTATACTGAAGATTGCGAATGATACCTGAAAACGCCATGAATCGAAAAGAAAGAACAAAATTGAACATCATTCAGATATTGATCCTTGTGATCGCATCGTCAGGGACTATTCTCGCTCAATCTCAATCCGTTGAGATGAAAATTGATGCCCTGATCGGCCGAATGACCATCGAAGAAAAGGTCGGTCAAATGACCAACATTGCGATTGGAATGGTAGTCCAGGAAAAAAAGGATTCCGTTGTATTGGACAATCAAAAACTATTTGATGTGATGATCGATCACCATGTTGGTTCATTCCAAAATGTGGTGAATCACGCGTATACACTTTCACAATGGCACGATCTGATCAATGAAATCCAAAAGATCAATATGGACCGCTCCCGTTTGAAGATCCCCATACTCTACGCGATCGATGCGGTCCATGGCGCAAATTACACGATCGGGTCCACCTTATTCCCGCACAATTTGGGACTCGCCGCCACAAGAAATCCGGAACTTGTAAAACAGTGTGCCGAAATTACCGCCAAAGAAGTGAGAGCGTCAGGTATCCGATACAATTTTTCGCCCGTGCTCGACGCAGGGCGGCATCCCTTGTGGCCGAGAATTGCGGAATCATTCGGCGAAGATATTTATTTGGTACAACGAATGGGATTGAGCGAAATTGAAGGCTATGAAGGGAAGAGTGTCAATGATGTCACCCACGTCGCATCTTGTATGAAACACTATGTTGGTTATTCGTTCCCTAATTCCGGTAAGGACAGAGCTCCCGCGTATATTCCCGAAATTATACTGCGTGAATATTTCCTTCCGTCATTCAAAGCTGCGGTAGCATCCGGGGCAAGGACGGTGATGGTGAATTCGGGAGAGATCAACGGTGAACCTGTGCATGCCAGTAAATATCTATTGACGACCGTTCTTCGTAACGAACTTGGTTTCAAGGGTGTGGTTATATCGGATTGGGAAGACGTTAAAAAGCTGGAGACCAGGCATCATGTGGCCGCTTCATATAAAGAAGCGGTGTTCCAATCCGTTGAAGCAGGGATCGATCTCTGCATCGTGCCGATGGATCTGGATTTCAGCAGATATCTGGTGGAACTGGTAAAAGAAAAACGGATACCGGAAGAACGGATCAATGCTTCTGTCAGCAGGATCCTGAAAATGAAATACGATGTGGGATTATTTGATCAGCCGTTCGTTGAGACCGAAGCAGTGAAAAACTTTGGACTTCCGGAATACAAAACTGCTGCGCTCAATGCTGCGTTGGAATCCATCACGTTATTAAAGAATGAAAAG
>CAIVNT010000581.1 GCA_903907305.1 uncultured Ignavibacteriota bacterium | reverse complement strand
TTTTCCTCCGCTCCCCCGCGGTTATAATTCCTTGATAGTGTTTTCAATGTCCTTTTTATCATCGAGTTTGCTCATACAATTTCCTTATCCGCGCCGATCCGCCGGATCCGTCTGATCTGTGTTCTATTAACCTGACCCGTTTGAACTTTTTACCAAAAGTAAATTGTAGAAACTTCAATTTTTTAACAGGATAAACGCTTCCGATATACCCAATTTTCAGTGTAAAACAGGTGATTTTTCGTACCGATTGATGGTACGCCCATTGCCCTTAAAAGAAGTATAGCAAGAACACTTCTTCAAGGGAAATATGAAAACATCAGTTTACACTACTATCGTCACTATTGCCATCATCAGCCTTCTCGGCAGTTCATTCGTCCATTCACAGACCGCAACGTATAACGATGTCGCCGTTATCATCAATTCCAACAGTGCCACTTCAGAAGAGATCGGATTGTATTTTGCAGGAAAGCGTTCCATCCATGCCGAGAATATCATCCGCATCTCCGCTCCGGTCACCGAAGAGATTGACAGTCTGCAGTTCGAACAGCTCCGTGCACAAGTGGAATCATATCTAATTACAAACAATCTTGTGAACAGCATCAATTATCTTGTTACGACAAAAGGCGTTCCTTTGAAAGTAAAACGGTTCGACGCTTTGCGATCCTCATCCGTGGAAAGTGAATTGACGCTGATCCTCGGTGCATATTCTATGTCCATCGGTTCTTCAGGAAGATTTACCTCTCCGTATTATCGACAGCGCAATAATTTTACCCGCGAGCAGTACGGCATTTACCTCGTCACCCGTCTGGATGGTTACACAGTTGCCGATGTAAAAGGACTTATCGATCGTTCGGACGTGATCGACACGCATCTTCCCGAAAGCGGAAAATTCGTGTTCGACCAGGATCCGGGATGGAACACCGCAGCACCGTATCTGAACACACGCATGCAGATCGCCGCAGATACGCTGATCAATCGAACAATGAATGTTACGCTGGATAAGACGGATACATATCTCGTCAATCAGCAGAACGTGAACGGATATGTCGGTTGGGGAACGAATGATAAGCACACATCCTTCCAGGGTAGACTAAATTTTACATGGAATCCCGGCGCAATCGCAGAAACGTACGTTTCCACCTCCGGGCGTACGTTCTCTGCGCCGGCGGTGTATGGACAGTCCCTCATTGCCGACATCATTTCAGAAGGAGTCACCGCGGCAAAAGGTTACGTCTACGAACCGTATTCAAGCGCCATGGCGGATGTTTCGATCCTGTTCGATCTGTACACGGAAGGATACACAGTTGCAGAATCATATTATTCTGCATCACCGTTCCTTTCCTGGATGGATGTGGTCATCGGCGATCCGAAGTTTCGTCTTATCGGAACACGGCTTCCCGCAGATGCTGTTGCTTCAGGAGATCACCAGAATGCAGACGCGCTGCCGGTGGAACTCGTTTCATTGTCCGCACAAATGGTAAATGGTTCAGTGCAGCTCTTGTGGAAGACAGCGACAGAAGTGAACAACAGTGGTTTTGAAGTGGAGCGGAGAGCAATGGACAATGGACAATTGAAAATTGACAATTGGTCAAAAGAAGGATTTGTGGAAGGAAACGGGACTACCAATGCGCCGAAAGAATATTCTTTCGTTGATAACACGGTGACCGGAGGAAAATATTCCTACCGCCTGAAACAGATCGATCGTAACGGAACGTTCACATACAGCAGTATCATTTCCATCAATACGCCGGTGCGCGAACACTCTTTTGCGCTCGGTCAGAATTATCCGAATCCGTTCAATCCTGCCACAACCATCACTTTTGCCGTGAAGAACGCTGAACAAACAACAGTAAAAGTATATTCCATGACGGGTCAGGAAGTGGCGACATTGTTCAATGACGTTGCGCAGCCGGGACAGATCTATACGATACCGTTCAACGGAAAGAATCTTGCCAGCGGAACATATATCTACACGCTCCGTTCAGCAAGCCGCAATGAAGTGCGGAAGATGAATTTGATGAAATAGTTATTTCACCGCTTTGTTCGCAGAAAACGCTGAGAATGAATATAGGGACGGTCTTTTTGACTGCCCCTTTTGTTTTTAAAATGAGTGTTGCAGCCTTGTCAAGGTTGATTTCAATCATCAGAACCTTGACAAGGCTTGCGTTCGGCACGGTTCAGTACGTTCCTTCATTCTTTTGCTCTTTCCATTATCGTATCCGTTTCCATCCGTCTGATCCCCCGTCCTTCGTCGGGGGAGGCGTGTTCTATTACAAGAACTGGTCCGGACCTACATTGTTCTTTGCATCTTTGCGAGAGATTACTTTTCCATTTTTGGTCATCCGTGCAAATCCTTTCTTTCTGTGTCATCCGTGTTCTATCCCGCAACTCAAGAGCTGGTCCAGACGGGCCCGCCACAAGATAAAACACGGCGGGTAAACTGTCCTGACCTACATTTATTCTTTGTGTTCTTCGTATTCTTTGTGTCTTTGTGGTATGCTTTTGTCCTTTGGTAGTTGAATCACGCCCGAAAAATCGTCATTTTCTTTCCACTTCCTTTTATTGAATGTGATGAAAGCAAATTATGTACGGACTCGATGACGCATCCCGCGAAAAGATCCAGAAATTACTCCGGTCAGCGGATGAACTATTTAAGGTAAAGAATTATTCCCGCGCGCAGACGGAACTCGATCAGGTCCTAGCCATCGATCCGAGGAATCCTCTTGCCCGCACGTTCATGGAACGGGTAAAAGCAGCCATTAAACTGGAACAGCCCGCGTCCGGCGCGCCGACAGGGAACGACCGTTCGGCATTGTTGCCGCAAATGTTCAAGGATGCTGACCAGTTTATTGCGCGGAAGGAATTCGATCGTGCAGTGGGAAAGATACGGGAGGTCCTTTCGATTGAGCCTTCAAATTTTTATGCGAAAGCATATCTGGATAACATCGAAAAACTGAAGAGCGCCCGTCCCGTGGAAACCGCGCCTGTCCAGGCCGCCGCAGAACCAAAGAAAGAAGTGATCCCGCAGGGAAGCGTGACGATGTACCGTGAACTGCTAAAGGAATTCTGGTTCGACGGAAAGATCAGTCCTGAAGAGGAAGAACAGTTGAAAAGCGTCCGCGATCTGTTCGCCATCTCACCCGAAGAACACACGCAGGTGGAACGTGAAGTGAAACTGAGCGCGTACGTGAATGCGCTGCAGATGGCGTGGAAGGACGGCGTAGTGACGGAGAATGAACAGAACGTGCTGCAGATGATGCGTCAGCGCTATTCCATCTCTTCCGAAGAACATCATTCCCTTGAAGCGAAGATCGAAGTGGCGAAACGGACGAGAAAAAGCAGGGGAACCGTGCTGCTTGTGGATAGTGATATGGAAAGTCTTTCGCACGTCATCGAAGAATTGAAAAAAAGGAATTATGATGCCATCGTCACACATTACGTGGAAGATGCGCTGAACGCTCTTGTCCGCCGCTCGCCGGACCTGATCATGAGCGAGATCCTGTTCGATGACAAGTCTGCGAACGGATTTGCCTTTTATAAAAAGCTTCAGGATCTTCCGAATTTCAAACGGATCCCGTTCTTCTTCATCTCCTCCTTGAATGACGATAAGATCATCCGGGCAAGCATCCGTCTGGGAGTTCAGAAATTCTTTCCCAAACCGCTCGACATGAAACTGCTTATCGCTACGATCGACAGTATGCTCCATCTATCATAAGTATAACACCTTCCAGGTCTTTAAGACCTGGAAGGTGTTATGATCCTCTGCATCTCCGCGCCTCAGCGTTCATTCGAAGTTACATCCTCCAACGCAACCCAAGATACGCTGTCCTTCCATATACCGGACCCCAGATGAGTGAACCGTCAAAATGTGTTCCGCTGGGATTTGCAGCATCGAGGATCGGATTGTTCTGCTTAAAGTTCAGCAGATTGTCGATGCCGAGATAAACATCGAGTCCTGCATAGAATGAACGGGTGATCTGCATATTTGCCAGGACGAAATCGGGCGATGTGCTCCGCGCCTGAAGTCCCGCAGGATTAGTCTGCGTATCCGGCAGCCGTTTGTGACCGAACCACTGCAGTGTGAGATCGTACAACATCTGCGCCGAAGCATCATCTTCGCGTTCCGTGGCGTATCCGAAATTGATAAAGGCGCGATGCTGAGCAACGAATGGACGTTCGCGTAATGTTCCATTGATGGTCTGCTTCACATCGTAATAGCGGTACGCAACGCGTGTATCCAGTCCCTCGATCGGTTTAATGTTTAATTCCACCTGAACGCTGTTGGAATATGATTCCCCGTTCAGGTTATAGAATTTTACCATCTGCGGACTAGCATCAAGATCCACCACCACTTGTTTTTCGAATACGGTCCTGTAGAAATCCACGGCGATCGTCGCTTCGCGGTAATCGTACGTGAAATAATGCGTCACATTAAATCCGTAATTCGATGCGATCTCCGGATCCAATCCGTACAATGCTTTCGTGTTGGATGGCATGATCGTATCATGACGCGCGCTGGCGAAGTACGCCATGTTCTCCGCAAAGATATTCTGCGTCCGCTGTCCGCGTCCTGCTACCGCACGGAAGACCCAATCCTCCTGCGGAGTCCACCGCATATGCAGGCGGGGAGTGAAGAATGTTCCGAAGAGATTGTGCTCGTCTGCTCGGATGCCCGCGATCATCGAGAATTCCGGTCCTGGTGTGAAGGTATACTCGAAGAAAGCGCCGGGCACCTGTTCTGTCCGCTGATAACGGACGAGAGCGAAGGTCTCATCATATTTGTCATATAACAGACTGAGTCCGCCGCGGAACTTGTGCATGGTATTGTCGAAGATGGACTGATAGATCAGATTCACATATCCCGCCTCTTCGTTCGCATTGTATTCGTGTGAGCTGAAGATTGAATGCTGGCGGTTGCGTGTTAACGACCATTGCAGTCCGATACTTTGATATTGTTTCTGCGGGAAGATATATCCGGTCTTTCCCCATACGCGAAGCTGATCGCCGTTCATGGAGAAAGCATATTCTGAGGGATGCAACGCCAATGCCGTTTTGTCCATTGCATAACCATCCTTCGTTCCGCCCTGTTTCTGGTCATCCACAAATTGAACGCCGAACTGTCCTTCCCATCCTACATGACTGCTGAAATGGAAACGCTGGATGCCGTTGATCGTGCGGTAGAGTGGCATATCCAGAAATCGGTCGTTGTTTCCGTCGAGTTTCGTCTGCTGCGCGCTGGCATGCAGCATCGTCATGGAAGACCATTCATCATTGATCGGCATACGAAGATTCAGATTTGCTTCCATCCTCTGATCCTGATTGCCGAACAGATTCAGGAAGAATTGTTTTTCGTCCGTCTTCTGCGGTTTTCTCAGTTCCACGTTGATCTGTCCCGTGATGGATTCGTATCCGTTAGCGACCGAACCGACCCCTTTCGAGACCTGAATGCTTTCGATCCATGTTCCGGGAATGTATGTGAGTCCGACGTTCGAAGTCAAACCGCGGACAACCGGAAGATTCTCCAGCGTGATCTGCGAATATGCGCCGGAGAGTCCGAGCATTTCAATCTGCTTCGTTCCGGTGATTGCATCAGTGAACGAAACGTCGATAGAAGGATTCGTCTCAAAGCTTTCGGACAAGTTACAGCATGCCGCCTTGAAGAGTTCCTTCTCCGTCATCACCAGTGTCTTTTGTTCTGAAAGATAATTGACGTATGTGGCTTGCCGTTCGCCGACGATCTCCACTTCCGCCACTTTGTTCGCGTCCGACTTGAGGATGATGTTCACTTTGGACTGGTCCACAATCGTGACTGTGTCCGTGACGAATCCGACGTAGCTGACAACAAGTCGGTTTGTGGAAGGATTGATCGGCAGACGAAAAACGCCGTTCGTATCCGTCACCGTTCCGTTCGCCGTCTTCAGCCAGTACACATTTGCACCGATGATCGGATTGATTTTCCCGTCGTCCGTTTTTTCAAGCACGACGCCGGTGAGTTGCTGAGCGTTGAGCATGGAGACGCAAAGTCCCATAATCAACAAAAGGGTTTTCATAGATACTCCTAAAAGCATTCTCCGCAGAATCCGCAGAGAACGCAAAGATTGAATTTTAATTTCTTAACGGTCTAATGCCCGCCGCATGACGCGAGGACATTCATAGTGAGAAGGTTGTCATACCCGCGTGTTCTTGGCGGGAATCTATTGATTTGTATGACCAAGAATGGATCCCCGATAAGATTTCCGCCTTATGTTCCGCTTTATGGAATGCCGTGACCGCGGAATGCAAACAACGGCAAATCCCGCTTCGAACGGAATCTGAAAAGCGGGACATTCGGCCAACGGCCACGTTGTGGGGATGACACATTCCAGTGTTCACTGATTGGCAGTGATAACTACCGGTTCAATGTCCGCCGTTGCCGTCGCGATAGAGACAGCATCCGGGCAGATTCGCATAGGTCGTGCTGTCCGATTTGAAATTTTCGGTATCGTGACCGACGGAAGCGATACGATGCTGCAGTGAATCAAGCGAGATCTTTTCCGACAGATATGCGATCTTCAGCATCTTAGTCGTTTTATCCCACTTTGCCATTTTTACTTCTTTGATCTTCATGGCTTTTTCAATGCGTGATTTGCACTGTCCGCAGTTACCGGAGACCTTGAATTCCGTCTCTTTCACCGTTTCGCCGGCGAATGCAAGAATGGAAAGGATGGTGAGGAGTGTGAGTGATTTGAGAATTGAAGAGAATGTCGTTTTCATAATGGTCCTATATTAAATGAGTTTTGTGTTTCAGAATTAGTGTGTTGCTGAATCATTGCCATTCTGAGTCCCGCCCGAATATTCACTGTGCGGGACGAACCTGCCTGACTGACTTCGGTCAGGCGGGGAATCTGAAACGGTCAGCCCGGATTCTTCACTCGCTGATGGACTGATAATGAGCTCGTTCAGAATAACATGGAGGAACGGATTCAAGAGAATGCCAAATCAAATAGAACAGAATAATTTAGATTCTGAACACAGAATGAATGACGCAAAGATCGTCAAGTGGAGGGGGTGAGAACGATATAAGGAAATGATTGAAGAGAAAAGTGTCTTCGGCAGCGTGCTCGTTTCCGGCGATGAATGGAATAATTTCATGGACCGTCAACGGTTCACATGCAGTGCAGACCTCCGCTTTTTGAGCGTCGTCCAACTGCACTGTTTTCATAACGGTGCTGCAGCATTTGTCCGCAGAATTTTCATCATCACAGCCGCACGGATCCGCCACTTTCCCCGTTGCAAAAAGGGCGGTGGACTCGCTTCCGCAGGTGTGAATAAGAATATTCACACCTGCAGAGAGGGTTACATACAGAGTCAAAAACGATATGGTCAGAATTTTTTTCATTGAACAGCTATAGTACTTGAACAGCCATAACAGCGACGATAGTTCCCGTCAATTATGCGGAAGCTGTACATTTCCGTCCGACGCATGCGGGAAGTTGGTCATCATCAGAATGAAATAATGATACGCATCTTTCCATGCATCTTCGGTCTCGGGGGTGAATTTTTCATTCAGCACATTCTTGAGTCCGAACACCAGTGCCTGGCCGAACGAGATGAAATGATGCGGTTCAATGCCGAATGATTGATGGATCATGCCGAGATTGTACAGCATTGGCTGAAGTTCTTCCGGTTTACCGATGTTTTCCACGGCAAGACGAAGCATACGCAGTAGCTTTGTCCGCTGCTCATCCATATTGCCGCGGAACAGTGCGATTGCTTTCGGTTCCATCCGGAAAAGTTCCTGATAAAGGAACTCAGCGAATT
This sequence comes from uncultured Ignavibacteriota bacterium, assembly GCA_903907305.1. GTDB lineage: Bacteria > Bacteroidota > Ignavibacteria > UBA10030 > UBA8401 > UBA8401. The sequence goes on along the minus strand of CAIVNT010000581.1, from coordinate 87 downwards.
TTTCCTGTTGCGGCAGCGCCAGTTCAAAGCTGGTGCGGACAAGTTCCTGTTGTTTCGGTGTCATGTTTTGCTCCTTTAGTTAACTGT
>CAIVNT010000580.1 GCA_903907305.1 uncultured Ignavibacteriota bacterium | reverse complement strand
CAGGTTCTCCCTGATGATGTCATTCAGGAGCACCGACCGGATTTCGAATTTCGAACGTCCGGAATATGCCAGTAATTGTTTTGTCAATTCCGATGCACGCAGAGCAGACTGTTCTATTTGAACGAATGCGGAGTGCACAGGTGTCCCTTTTTCCATCTTGTGCTGATGCATGGTCGCCCTGCCGAGGATCGTTGTCAGGAGATTGTTGAATTCATGCGCCACACCACCGGCAAGGATCGAAAGGCTCTCCATTTTTTTTGATTGCTGAATTGCGTCTTCGATCTTTCGCCGTTCGGTGATGTCACGCTGGATGGAGAGATATCCCTGCAGTTTTCCGTGCCGGTCGACGATCGGAGTGATTGAACTTTCGACCTCGACCTCAATGCCGGACTTTGTTTTGTTATTGAAGACCGTTGTCACCACCTTCATCTGATCGAGCTGGTCCCACAATAGTTTGGTCGTGACGATCTCGTTAGGAATATTCTCGAGGATATTGGGGGTTTGAAGTCCGACAACCTCGTCGGCTGTATATCCGTAAAATTCAGTGAACCGCGGATTGATAAAGATGAATTTTTCATTGACATCGGTCATAAAGATCACTTCGCTTGAATTATTGACCGCCTGACCGAGCATCTGCAACTGCTGTTCCACTTCCTTCTGAGCCGTAATGTCCAGGACAAATCCATCGACCATTACCGTTCCATCAGACATCACGAACGGTGATCCGGAATTCCGCTGCCACCGCACTTCTCCTGTTTTGTTCACCACGCGGTACTCATAGTCGAACGGTTTGGGATCATCGACCATTTCGCGGAGACGTTTGATGTCATTGACGGCATCGATCCGGTAAACTGAACTCATGAATTTTCTGATATCACTCATGAGTTCCTCTGCGGTATACCCGAAGAGTTCTTTTGCTCCGTCACTGATAAAGACCGGTTTGATCATCTTTCCCCGTTCCAGCTGCACTCTGTAGATCACCGAATGCAGATTCTCGGTGATACTGGAGATCTGTTCCCTTCGCATCGTCAGTTCTTCTTCCGTGCGCATCTGTTCGGTGATATTCCGGAATGTCGATACTGAACTGACGATCTCATTCTTTTCATTATACCACGGTGCAGTACTGATGCTGAGGATCTTTTTCCGCCCGTTCTCAAATACCAGCTGTACTCGGTGCCCGTATGATTGAATGCCCGTACGCTGAACGGCAATATGCGGATACTCCTGAAACGGGATCTCTTTTCCTATCAATGTCGTTAATTTCCATGACAGAGAAGGACGGATAGTTCCGTCGGGTTGTTCATCCGATAGTTCGAAGATCTCTTTTGCGACCCTGTTAGCAAAGGTGATCACTCCCTTATTGTTGAAAATGGCAATTCCGCCGGGAGACGTTTCAATGATCAGGTCCAGACTTTTTTTTGCCGCTTTCGCTGCTCGGGCATTTTCATTTGCTCTCCGGTAACTACGCAGGACATTAGCAGAAAGCACATAGGCGCCGATGGCAGTGACAAAATTGATGGAGATGGAATCAAAATAATCATTCCAGATATCACCCTTCGAATATCCCGGTATGGTCAGCCGGGTAAGTTCGTTGGTATAATGGAATGTGATCGAGAGGAGCTGCATGATACTGAAGATGATGTACCATCGTTTTTCAAGGAGTGAGCTCGCCAGGATAAAGATCGGACCGTATGTCCACATGGCAACATCGTACACATTGAATTGCGATGAAGCGATCAGTGCAAGCTGGAATGGAATGAAACTGAATGGAAGGATCCGTGAAGTGGCGACGGAATATCCTTTTTTGTTCAGAAGGAAGCATGCGATCGCTGTAACGATTTGGAACCAGAGGATGACGGCAATATTCATCGGGTGATCGGTTTCGGAAACAATGAAATAGATCTGTGCCAGCGATGGATAGATCAATCCGATAATGATGATGATCGTGATATAATGAAGAGTTTTTCCCAATTCGGGAAAATTATCGGTAGAAAAATCGGGAGGGGTGAATATACCCTGTATTCGTGTCATACGCCGAAGAACCAGTATGTGAACGGAGAAGGTTACTATTGCATTTGGAAAATCGTCATTTTGATCGAAATCTTCAATATGCAATATTACAAATGGAAGGGTAAACCCATGGCAGGAATGTGAACGGTAACAACGCTCTGAAATGCGAAAAAATCGTCTTAAGAAGCTGGTGCCCCATTGCCAATGAATGGGCGTTTCTTAAGGGAGTAAGGACACATCTGCATCTGCCCGTTTCTCAAAAGAAATATTGTCCGTCCTGAGCAATTGCCGCACAATCATGAATCCAGCGCACCATCCAAGAATTGACGGGTTGCTCACAATGAGCAAAGTGCGGCACGTTTATCCGCTGTCTTTTTGGCGGACGCCGAAGGATGATAATAATGCAAGAATATTCTTGAGAATTGGCACCAGATGTAGAGAGAATGGTATATATCATGATCGAAACAGATGATGCGGAGAGAACGGCAGAAACAAAATAAGGGCTGAATTATCAGCCCTTATGAGTTTGGTGAGACGTGTATCCCTGAATTTATTTCAACAACACCATCCGTTTGATCTCGCGGCGGTTGCCTGTTTCCAGCGTGTAGAAATATGTTCCGCTGGACATCGATGCTCCGTTGAATGAGACCTCATGCAGTCCTGCAGAATAATTTCCCTCAGCGAGGGTCATTATGTATCTCCCTAACAGATCATAGACATGCACAGAGGCATGCTGCGCTGATGGTAAAGCGAATCGGATGGAAGTTGAAGGATTGAAAGGAT
>CAIVNT010000579.1 GCA_903907305.1 uncultured Ignavibacteriota bacterium | reverse complement strand
CGTTCTCGCCGTAAGTACAGGCGAGCAATTGTGGCTGTTTTTAATGATCGCTTCGTATTTGATTCGGCCAACACTTGCTTCACTGGGCATAACTCGGGGGATTGTCGATGAGCGGCAGATGACAATCAATTACCGATCAGGTAATATTGCATTCGCTGCAATGATCGTCACCTCGGTCATTATTAGCATCGTGCAGAGCGCCAAAGGTGATCACAGTTGGGAATTATTCAATATAGTGATCATTGTGGGTGTTGCATCCAAAGCGCTTTTCAATGTCCTTCTGGTGAAAGATTATAAGGAAGCGGGCATACGAATTATGATGTCGATCGGAATGCTGATGGTGCTTTTTGCTGCACTCGAAGAGGGACTTTCATTCAATACATTGATGAATGCTTCGCCCGGACTCGCGATCATTCTCGTTTCCCTGCTCGCTCGGATTTATCCTAAACCCGTCGGCATCCTCATCTTTCTCGCGACAGCTGCTCTTGAGTTCGTTATTCTGAAAAAAGGATTTACAATCGGTCAGATAGCGACTGCTGTTATCATCGGTGTACCAATGACGCTTGCCGGTGCGAGTCTTCTTCGATCAAAAATTAGTGGCGATGCGAACCAGAATTGATCATGATAACCGAGAGGACGAACAAATGAACGCGAGAATATCGACATGGAAGATCATCATCTATATGCCAGCAGTTGCCGCGATCCTGATTCTGTTTGTGACACCTACAAAAGCTCAAGAAAACAATAACCGAACGAACATGGATAGTACCGCCGAGAAAAAGGGCTTTAGCATACGGGATATCATTTTGCACAAATTCAGTGATGATGATGTGAGCATTCTAATCACCTCGATAGAATGGGGCGTGCCGGACCGGTTGTCATTTACTTCACGATACATTCATATGTTTACACAGGATCGTGATACAAAAAAAGTGATCAACAATTTTACCGCAACGGTTTCGCCGGGTATCGACGGGCTGAGAATAGGTGCAGGCTATGAGATGATTCTGTCCAAAGGATCATTTTTCGGAATAGATCTGCTGAGTGAATTGAGGATGACCTATCTGCATACATGGAGTAATCCGATTGGTGCTGCAAAGAATGAGAATTACGGAGGCATTGAGTTACGATCCAGTGTGATTGGAGTTCTTAATATCGGTGTCGGATATTTTCTTCCGCTCTCGTCATCTTCTGATTCTGGATCGCTGATCAGTTTGCATGCCGGAGTTGGCATCTAATATCATTTATAAATGAAGCCGGCGGACTATCCACCGGCTTTTTCATTTACCTCCAGACCCCACCGATCGCGAATCTTTCTCCACTGTGACAATCCAACCGTGACCCCAAACGATCCCATTTCTCCCCACGACAGATTTATCACAAACACGTACCGTCTTGAATAACCATATACATCCGATCAAGTTCATTTGATATCGCTCTTTGCTCCTTTCTTTTTCTTCGGCTTCTCAACCAGCACTGCCTTCGCCGCCTCTATAATCTTGGAGGCAATATCAAGCATCGCTTTGATATCCGAGTTCTTCATTTCTTTCCGCCTTTCTTGACCGTTTCGCAAATTATCCGCAAAACAATATTTGCCAGCCACGCTACATCTTTAGGCTTCATAAGAGTTACTCCTTCTTATCAGTGATGATATCGTAGGCGACACTGACCGCCAAAATAATAGCCTGTTTCAAAATAATATCGAGCATAGATCATTCTTCCTTTCTGTTAGTTGATGTATAATATAAATTCTCCTCGCATTTTCTTATACCCGAAAAAAATCAATGCGTTTTGTGTGATAAGAATATATGGACAGGATATTCACAAATCATTAAGGAGGCATTATGTCGGAACAAGAATACGAAACGCTATGGCATTACAGCGAAAGATTCACCAGAGATAAAATAGGTCGTTCAGAATTAGTGACAATGGCGTGGCAGGAAGGGGAGCGTCTTGGGAACAGATGTTCATCTGGGCTAATGAAAAGTCACATGCACTTCAGGAGTAAAGAACTGAACAGACGAAGCGCGTTCCCGGCAAAGGAAGTCGGCAAGCGAACCATCGACGCATACAACAGACCGCATCGTTTACATCTGGAACAACCGCTAT
>CAIVNT010000578.1 GCA_903907305.1 uncultured Ignavibacteriota bacterium | reverse complement strand
TTCGCGGAGTCCTCGTGAATATCCTTCTCCGAAACTTTTGACGGTTGAAACAACGATCCCGTTCGTTACATCACGTTCCTTCAACAATCGAGCATCAGCTTTCTTAACGGAGAATCCAAGCTGGTCGAAGTCGAGTGAACGAACGGATGCTTCTTCTGTGGTTCCTTCTCCGGGAACTTCATCAACATCATTCAATGCTGTGGACGATGCCTGTGAACGAGGTTTCAGTGAAATTATTTTTTCCATTTTTTTCTCATCACGCCAGATGATCAGTTTCACTTTATCGCCGGGATGCTTTGAGGCAATGTACGTCTGCAATTCGTTCGGTGCTTTCATCGGATGCTCATCAATGGTCAGAATGATGTCACCTGCTTTTACTCCCGCCGCTTTTGCCGCTTCGCCGATCACTTCCTGAACGAACACACCTTCCGCTTTTTCCAATCCATTGGCTTTGGCAAGGGTCTCATCCATCGGTGAAATTTGAACGCCAATATACCCGCGCTCCACTTTTCCGTAACGGATAAGATCGGTGACAACATTCTTCACAAGATTGATCGGAATGGCAAAGGAATATCCCTGGTAGCGCTGATTCGTGGTAGCGATCGCCGTATTAATGCCGATCACTTCTCCGTTGATGTTCACTAATGCACCGCCGCTGTTTCCCGGATTCACTGCGGCATCGGTCTGAATGAAATTCTCCACACCGTAACTGTCGTTGATGAGCTGCAGATTTCCTCGTCCAAGATAACTGATGATACCGGCGGTAACGGTCGAGTTCAGACCGAGCGGATTGCCGATTGCCAGTGCCCATTGTCCCACCTGCACATCATCCGAATTTCCGAGCATCGCAACCGGAAGATTTTCACCGTCGATCTTCACAACGGCAACATCTGTTAGAGGATCAGCACCGACTAATTTTGCCTTGAACCGCCGAGTATCGTTCAATACAACTTCGATTCCGTCATCGGCGGCATTTTCAACCACGTGGTTATTCGTCATCACGTATCCATCCTTCGTGACGATCACACCGGAACCGGCTCCCTGCGTCTGCCCTTCAGGTTGTTGATGAAAACGGAGATCGGGGAAAAATTTGAAGAATTCTTCCTCGTGGCCGTTACTCTTCTGCGGTTTGGTCGTGACACTGATATAGACGACGGACGGTGTTGCATCTTTAGAGACTTTCACAAATGCATCATTCGCTGCTTGAAGATTCAGGTCCGTCTTTTCCGGACTCTTGTCCGCACCGAGTTTGATCTGTTTCTGCTGGGCAAAACCGAGATCGACTCCGTCGAAATCGGACACCAGCACGGCACCGAAAATTATTCCAATAACAATAAAGAACATTGCGGCAAGAATGGAACGTTTCATAGATACTACCTCTCCTGATTGATTCGATCTTTTTTAGTTCATTGTATACTGTGTAACAGTGTCAACGATTTCAAAGTTCTGATTCCGTCGATATGATAATGGAGAAATGACTGCAGGATTGCTATCAGATCGTCACGCATCGATGCGGTGAAGGTTAGCGCAGTAGACTTTTCAATGGTGTTCAACTGAAAATAATGCAGTGATTTCAAGGATTCGCCTGCGATCTTTGTGCCGGTAGAAGTGAGATCTTCAGAACAATGAGGACAGTTATACTTTCCATCCGACAATCTCAGCAATACCGACGTGAACTCATTCTTCTCTGTTTCCCGGCCGCAATTCACACACGAGTCAACCGACAAACCGAATCCGAACTGATCGAACATCTTCACCATGAACGCCAGCAGCACATTCACCGCATTCTTTTCCGCCGTATCGATCGTCTTCAACGAAGCGGCAAGCATCAGGAACAGCCGTTCATTCTCCTCTTCGTTATGCATCACCATATTCATCAATTCTATGAGTCCCAGACCGGTGAACATCCGTTCGGAATCAGTCTGCATCCTGCTGAACGAAGTGACGATCTCACTTTTTGATAATAAGTGAAGGTCCTGCTGCTCCTTCTTATAGATCACTACCGAAGAGTGCGTCATCGGTTCGAGTGAGGAGCCAAACTTGTTCGTCTTTTGATTCCGCGTCCCCTTCGCAACGACCTTGATCTTGCCGAACTTCTTTGAATAGAGCGTGACGATCTTGCTCGTATCCCTGAAATCCATCGAATGCAGAACGACCGCTTCCGTTTCGACGATCATTGTGCGACCGTCGATTCTATGGAGCGTCCATACGGCGGACGCAGAACCCCTTGTTCCGTGATGATAGCGGTGATGAGTTCATTCGGCGTTACATCAAACGCCGGTGCGAACACTTTCGTATCATTCGGTGCCACTTGTCTGCCAAATCCATTGACGATCTCTTCCGCTCCCCGTTCTTCGATCGTGATGCTGTCACCATGCGCTATTGAAATGTCGATGGTTGAAGTCGGCGCAGCAATGTAGAACGGAATATTATGTGCTTTCGCCAGCACTGCAAGATTGTACGTTCCGATCTTATTCGCTGAATCTCCATTCGCTGTGATGCGGTCCGCACCGGTGATGATGAGATCGATCCTTTTCGTTTTTATCGTCCATGCCGCGGAATTATCGGTGATCAGTGTTGCAGGGATCCCCGCATTCATCAGTTCCCACATCGTCAAACGTGCTCCTTGAAGAAGCGGACGGGTCTCATCCGCATAGACTTGGATATTTTTTTCGTTGCGGTGGGCGGTAAGCAAAACACCGAATGCCGTCCCGATACCGCCCGTGGCCAAAGCACCGGTATTGCAATGTGTAAGGATCTTCGCACCAGACGGGATCAATTCTGACCCGAATTTTCCGATCAGTTCGCACATGTGACGGTCCTCGTTATGGATCGCTAATGCTTCATCCTCTAGTTTTTCAAAGAGCACACTGGATGTTTCGTGAATGTTTAGACGAAGGATTTTCCGCATTCGTTCCACCGCCCAGAAGAGATTTTTTGCAGTGGGACGGGTGGCGGAGATGCTTTGTGCCGAAGATTCAAAGCACTGCTCAAATATCTTTACAGACGATAGTCTTGCAGAACGAATGCCGAGAAGGAGCCCGTACGCCGCACAAATGCCGAGCAGAGGCGCTCCGCGCACTTTCAGTTTTACAATTGCATCATTCAGAATTGAAAGATCAGGTGTCTCACAATAGAATTCGCGCAGCGGAAGTTCCGTCTGGTCCAGAAAGCGGACTGAATCACCGAGCCATTCGATACTATTCATGTTGGTTTTAAAAAGCAAAGACCCGCCAAAAAACCGGCGGGCGGGCGCGGGGGCGCAAAGATGACTGTGATCTCGGCAGCTCAGCGTCTCGGCTTGAGATGAGAGAAATTATTCGTCGAATTTGGATAATGCCTTAAATTCCCGGAAACGGTCCTGTATCTTCAGATATGAAAGATCACGCAGACCTTCTACAGAAACTTTCTCCACGCAAAACGAGGCCATTGTGCTTCCATAAATGACCGCACGTTTCATATTCTCGAACGAAAGATCATCTGTCTTCGCAAGCCACGCTGTGAATCCGGAGGCGAATGTATCGCCGGCACCGGTCGGATCGAAGATATCTTCCAGTGGATATGCCGGAGCGGAGAAGATCTGATCCTCATGGAACAACAGAGCACCGTGTTCCCCTTTTTTGATGATCAGCGTCTTTGCAC
>CAIVNT010000577.1 GCA_903907305.1 uncultured Ignavibacteriota bacterium | reverse complement strand
TGTTGATAAACCTAAGTCAGCTGCTGCTGTGAAAGAGAACCAGTTGTTTAAAGGGAAATATTTTTTTGCATACACACCGAAGTTTACATCCGTGTATTTAGTGTTTGTCTTGTTTAAAACCGGATCACTGATCGTTGCAGCAGCGGATGGATACGTGGTGTTCTCGGGGTACACGGCAAATGACGGACACACGATGATGCTGTCGCATGGCGGGGGATTCCTGACGATCTACAAACACAATCAAAGTGTATTGAAGTCGGTGGGAGAATTTGTGAAGAGAGGAGAACCGATCGCACTGCTGGGAAATTCGGGGAGCACAAGTTTTGGTCCACATCTACATTTTGAAGTATGGAATAACGGCAAAGCACGAAACCCAAATGATTATCTGATTGCGAGCGAACTGTAATGGCAGAGAATACTTCGGTAAAGAATTTGAACCTGATCGGTGCGGGAACGACCGTTGAAGGAAAGATCCGAACACAGGGAAGTCTTCGGATTGACGGCAAAGTGACCGGCGAGGTACATGCGGCGGAGAATCTTGCCATTGGTGTGACCGGAGATGTTGAAGCGACACTTGCCGGAAGGAATGTGACGGTCGGAGGAAAAGTGAAAGGAAATATCACCTCCGTAGAGAAATTGGTGCTCGAAGGAAAAGCGGTTGTACGCGGCGACGTGAAAGCGGCGAAGTTGGTGATTGACGAGGGGGCGGTGTTCGACGGGAAAGTGACGATGTCGGAGAACCGTCCGGTAGGACAGAATTATTAACGCTTCAGTATCTCTTCCACGATGAATGAAGAGAAAAAATTCGGCGAGTTGATGCAGACTGCTGCGCCGTATATGACGTTAGGGATACAGATCGCTGCAGCGGTGGTGCTTTTCCTGTTCATCGGTAAATATGCCGATAAAGCGTTCGGGACGAAGCCGTGGTTGATGGTGACGGGAATCATGTTGGGATTTACAGGCGGAATGATTCATTTCTTCCGCGAAGTGATCGAACTCAGTAAAAAAGAAGAAGATGAGCGTCGAAAGAAAAATTGATCTGACATTGCTGATACAGATCGCGGTCGTGCTCATAATAGTGGGAGCGGCGGGATATTATCCGCTGAAGCAATATGCGTCGGAGCAGGTGATGCAGGGTGTGGCGGCAGGAGTTGGGTTGAGTGTGGTGAATATTTTGATGGGATTTGTTGTCATTCAGTTCTCTCTCAACAGGTCCTATACAACATTCATTCAGATCGTGCTCGGCGGTATCGCTCTCCGGTTGTTCGTGATGGTGTCGCTGTTGTTGTTGTTCGTCGGCTTGCTGAAGTTCCATTCGGTCTCGCTGGTCGGTTCGTTATTCGTGATGTATGTGATATTTTTAACACTTGAAGTCATCTACATCCATAAAAAAATTCAGAATTCTTAATCCAGTTATTACAGGTACAACGTGTTTTCTTGGATCCTTTTTTCAGAGCATAATGCACATAACGCGGCGGCGGACACGGTCCATGCTGCGGCCGACACGCTGGCGCATGCCGCTGCGAACGGCGAACACGGTGGTGACGAGAATCTCTTCACGCGTCTGCTCCATCATATCTATGATTCGCGCGAACTTGAACTTCCCTGGGGTCATGTAGAACTTCCGCATTTCCATCTGTTCGGACTTGATCTTTCGCTGACGAAGCATGTCGTGTTCCTTTGGCTTGCCGCTGTAATCTTGATCGTCACTCTTTCCATTGTTGCACGCAAGAATACGAAGAACAGGGTCCCGAAAGGACTCGGCAATCTCGTTGAGGTGTTTGTTCTGTTCGTGCGCGACGAGATCGTCGTTCCGAATATGGGTAAAGCAGGATTGAAATATCTTCCGTACCTGCTGACGAATTTCTTCTTCATCCTGGTGATGAACCTTCTTGGTCTTATTCCGTACGGTGCGTCGGCAACAGGTAACGTGAGTGTCACTGCCGGACTTGCGATCATCGCATTCTTTATGATCCAGATCTCTGCTATTCGCGCACAGGGCTTTGGACACTATCTTGCGCATTTGACCGGCGGCGTTCACTGGGCTCTCTGGCCGATCATGATCCCGATCGAAGTGCTCGGTCTCTTTACCAAACCGTTCGCTCTCTGTATCCGTCTTTTTGCGAACATGACCGGCGGTCATATCGTCATCCTCGCGCTGATCGGACTCATCTTTGTCTTCAAATCACTGATGGTTGCTCCGGTATCGGTGACGTTCGCGCTCGGAATTTACATGCTGGAATTATTTGTCGCATTCCTGCAGGCATACATCTTTACGATGCTCACGTCGCTCTTTATGGGACTCGGTATGCCGGCGGAATCACACGGTCACGAACATTAATACAATAACTACTTACATCAATAATCTACATATCATCTAACAGGAGATACAACAATGGAATCACTCGGTCTTGGATACTTAGCAGCAGGAATCGGTGCTGGCGTTTCTATCGTCGGCGCAGGTCTCGGTATCGGTAAGCTTGCAGCAGCAGCAATGGAAGCAAGCGGACGCCAGCCGGAAGCCGCAGGTCAGGTTCGTACATCGATGTTGATCGCAGCAGCGCTGATCGAAGGTGCTACATTCTTCGCACTCGCTATCTGCATCATTCTTGCGACGAAGTAATTTTTTATACGGGACGGGGTTGACCCCGTCCCGTATTCATTCAGTGAATCAGAGAATTCTATGTTAGATATCAATCCCGGATTAATAATTTGGACCATGATCACCTTTGCGTTACTGGTGGTTGTCCTTGGAAAATTTGCTTGGAAGCCGATTCTGCAGGCGCTGCAGGCGCGCGAGCAGGAGATCGCTGAGGCATTGAAAAAAGCGGAAGAGGCGAAGAAAGATGCCGAACGCATGATGCAGGAAAATAAGATCGCTATGGATAAAGCGAGCAACGAAACTGCCCGTCTCATCGCCGAAGGCCGTGCGATGGCGGAACAGTTGAAAAATGACATTGTTGCAAAAGCGAACGAGAGTGCAAAGAAGATGCTGGAACAAGCGAAGGATGAGATCTCCCGTGAGAAGGACGCGGCAATGTCGCAGCTCCGTTCTGAAGTGGCGGAACTTTCTATTTCCGTCGCCGAGAAGATCCTTGATGAATCGCTCGACGGTGCAAAACAAAAGAAGATGGTCGACAAAGTACTTCAACAATTACAGAAGAACTAATGAGCAATCTACGAGTAGCAACACGGTATGCCTCCGCGTTGATGGAGCTCACCAACGAACAAAAGAAATCCGGCACTATCGCGGACGATCTGATGATCGTGAAGAATGCGGTCGATGCATCGCGTGATCTCCGCAATATCCTTGCGAGTCCCGTAGTAGCAAAGGAAAAGAAACAGACTGTGCTTCGCGAAATCTTTAAGAAGAAGATCAGCGAGACGGTTCTGGGGTACATTACGGAGATCGTTGTGAAAGGACGCGAGAATGTTCTTGGCGAGATCCTGACACAGTATTTTATTCTGCGCGATGTGCAGCAGGGGATTGTGCGCGTGGATGTGAAGACAAGTGTGGAATTCTCCGCGAAGCAGGAGAAGGATCTGACGAAACAGCTGGAGGCGATGACGAAGAAGAAGGTCGAGATCTCTTTCAGTCTGGATACGTCGATCAAAGGCGGATTCATTGCGCGTGTGGGTGATACGGTGCTGGACGGCAGCGTGAAGCGTCAGCTCGAAATTTTGAAAATGAAATTAAAACAAGGTTCGTTCAACAATTGATAAGGAACAACAACAATGGCTGAAGTTCGTCCTGATGAAATAACCGCGATACTCCGCAAACAGTTAGCCGGATATGAAAAAGAAGTTGATGTGTACGATGTTGGAACCGTGCTGCAGGTCGGTGACGGTATCGCTCGTGTCTATGGTCTTTCCAAAGTAATGGCCGGTGAGCTGGTCGAATTCCCGAACGATGTGTTCGGTATGGTGCTCAATCTTGAAGAGGACAACGTTGGTTGTATCCTCTTTGGTGATGATACCAAGATCAAAGAAGGAGACACGGTGAAACGGACGAACCGCGTTGCTTCGATGCCTGTAGGTGAAGCGATGCTCGGACGCGTCATCAATCCGCTCGGTCAGCCGATCGACGGACGCGGTCCCATCAAAACAGATAAATTCTTTCCGATCGAACGCAAAGCGCTCGGCGTTATCCAGCGTGCCCCCGTGAAGGTCGCTCTGCAGACCGGACTCAAATCCGTTGATGGAATGATCCCGATCGGACGCGGACAACGTCAGCTGATCATTGGCGACCGTCAGACCGGCAAGACCGCAGTGGCGCTCGATGCTATCATCAACCAAAAATATACTCACACAGAAGAAGCAAAGAAGCAGGGGATCAAACCAGTCTATTGTATCTATGTTGCTGTCGGACAAAAAGGTTCTACCGTTGCACAGGTGGTCGGCAAGCTTGAAGAAGAAGGTGCAATGGGTTATACAACGGTGATCGCAGCAAATGCAAGCGATCCGGCTCCGATGCAGTTCATCGCGCCGTATTCCGGTGCAACACTCGGCGAATTCTTCCGCGACAGCGGCCGTGACGCTCTTGTGGTGTATGACGATCTTTCGAAGCAGGCCGCGGCATACCGTCAGGTTTCGCTGCTGCTCCGTCGTCCGCCCGGACGTGAAGCATATCCCGGCGACGTGTTCTATCTCCATTCCCGCTTGCTGGAACGTTCTTCCAAACTGAGTGATGATCTGGGCGGAGGAAGCCTCACCGCTCTGCCGATCATCGAAACACAGGCGGGAGACGTTTCCGCATACATCCCGACGAACGTGATCTCTATTACGGACGGACAGATCTATCTCGAACCGAACCTCTTCAACGCAGGTGTTCGCCCCGCTATCAACGTCGGTATTTCGGTATCACGCGTAGGCGGTAATGCTCAGATCAAAGCGATGAAAAAAGTTGCCGGCCGTCTCCGTTTGGAATTGGCTCAGTACCGCGAACTGGAAGCATTCGCAAAATTCGGTTCCGATCTGGACAAATCAACGCAGCAGCAGCTCCGTCGCGGTGCACGTCTGGTGGAATTATTGAAGCAGGGGCAATATGTTCCGCTTCCGGTGGAGAAACAGATCGTGATGATCTATCTCGGCACGAACGGATTACTCGACGAGTTACCGGTGGATAAAGTACAGCAGTTCGAAAAGGAATTCCTGCAGATGATGGACTTGAAACATAAAGCAGTTCTCTCATCTATTGCGGAAAAGAAAGATCTGTCGGATGATATTTCCAAACAGATCCAGTCCATCACCAAAGAATTCATGTCAACGTTCAAAGCAGCGTAATCCTTATGGCAACGTTACGAGAGATACGCCAGCGGATCAGCGGCGTTAAAAGTACACAGAAGATCACGAAAGCGATGAAGATGGTCGCCGCGGCAAAATTGCGACGCGCAACGGATGCCATCATTGCCGCCCGTCCCTATGCACGGAAGATGCAGGAGCTCCTTTCCTATCTTTCCGGACAGGTGGATGTGACGAAGTATCCTCAGTTCGAAGCACGTGAAGTGAAGGCGGTTGCGATCGTCATCGTCACGGCGGACCGGGGACTCTGCGGTGCATTCAACAGCAACATCATCAAAGCGGCGGTGAACCATATCAACACGAACTACGCTGAAATGAATAAAGCGGGAAAAGTGAAACTGATCTGCGTCGGTAAGAAAGGATATGATTTCTTCAGCAAACGGCATTACGAAGTGATCGCAAAACATACCGGCGTATTCAACCAGATGAACTTCAATACCGCAAAGACGATCGTCAGCGAAGTGGTGGAAGGATTCATCAAGGGGGAATACGATAAGGTCGAGATCATTTCCAATGAGTTCAAGAATGCCGTCCAGCAAAAATTGACCATTGGTCAGTTTTTGCCGGTGGTTCAGCAGCAGTCGACGGAAAAGAAAACACAGCAGATGGACTATATCTTTGAGCCGGCAAGCGATGAGATCGTATCCGTTCTGGTGCCGAAGCATCTGAATTTTCAAGTGTGGCGCGTGCTGCTCGATTCCAATGCGGCGGAACATGGCGCACGGATGTCTGCAATGGAAAATGCTTCGACGAACGCTCGCGATCTGATCAAAATTTTGCAGTTGACCTATAATAAAGCACGTCAGGCTTCGATCACGAAAGAACTTCTCGAGATCGTTGCCGGTGCCGAAGCACTGAAGAAGGCAAGCTAATTATTTTCTCATTGAACCGTTCGGTTGAAGCGAATGGTTCAATGGTGAATGTTTTATGGATAATATAAAATTGTCCATTTTCAATTTTCCATTATCAATTGTTCTTCGATGTTTGAAACTCTAAGTGAAAAACTAGATAGTGCTCTAAAGAAACTTCGCGGTCAGCACCGTATCTCCGAGGAGAATACGGCAGAGGCGCTGAGCGAGGTCCGTAAAGTACTTCTCGATGCGGATGTGAACTTCGGCGTTGTGAAGAACTTCATGGAGAGCGTTCAGAAGAAGGCTGTTGGTCAGGAAGTTGTCAGCAATATTGCGCCGGGTCAGTTGATCATCAAGATCATCTATGACGAACTGGTGGAATTGATGGGGACGGCAAAGGCGGAGATCAATATCTC
>CAIVNT010000576.1 GCA_903907305.1 uncultured Ignavibacteriota bacterium | reverse complement strand
TGTGATACAGTCTTCAACAGGACAGACGATGTAACACAACCTGCATCCGACACAATCAATCTCTCGGACAGTCGGTTGATTCTTCCCTTTCCTGGGAAGAAGGTCTATACACTGATGTGCTGTATCTTCGCAGGCGATATAACAAAGATTGCACTGGATGCATTTGCTGTCATCGATATGTGCAACATGTTTCGAGAGCAGATTCATATCTCCAAAATTTCCGATGTTCGGCAATGCTTTACCGCGGATCTGGTCGATGGATGTGTATCCCTTGTCTTCCATCCAATTCGACAGACCGTCTATCATATCATCAACAATGCGGAATCCATAGTGCATTGCGGCGGTACAGACCTGAACGCTGGATGCACCAAGAAGAATAAATTCAAGAGCATCTTTCCACGTGGAAATTCCTCCCATGCCGGAGATCGGAAGATTGATCTCAGAATCGCGGGCTATCTCGGAGAGCATATTTAGTGCGATCGGTTTCACTGCTGGACCGGCGTAACCGCCATGTCCCCCCTTACCGCCGCGGGAAGGTTCAATCTGGAACGTATCGAGATTCACTCCAATAATAGTGTTGATTGTATTGATCAACGAGATACCATGTGCGCCCCCTTTTTTTGCGGCGCGGCCGGGAAATCTAATATCCGTAATGTTCGGAGTCAATTTCACGAGGACGGGAATAGTGGAAACTTCGGTGACCCATTCGGTGATCATGGCACAGTATTCAGGGACTTGTCCGACGGCTGAGCCCATTCCGCGTTCACTCATTCCATGAGGACAACCATAATTCAATTCGATCCCATCCGCACCGGTATCGATCGTCCTCTTAACAATATCGTGCCAAATCTGTCTGTCGGATTCCACCATCAATGAAGCGATAACAGCACGATCGGGCCAGAGTCGTTTCACTTCGGCCATTTCTTTCAAATTGATCTCAATGGAACGGTCACTGATCAGCTCTATATTATTCAGTCCGACGATCTTCTGACCGTTGTAATCTATCGCACCGTATCGATTCACTACATTCATCACCGGAGCGCCGATGGTTTTCCAGACCGCCCCACCCCATCCCGCTTCAAAAGCCTTGTTGATCTGATAACCGGAATTTGTCGGCGGTGCGGAAGCAAGCCAGAACGGATTCGGGGATTTGATTCCCGCACAGTTTATTGAAAGATCGACCATAGAGCCTCAAGAATATATTGTTGTGAGTTTTTGTGTTTCAGGATTCAGGTATTGCAAACATCCTGCAACGAGAAACTTGAACCATCAAACACGAAGCAAAACATTCTATTTCTTTTTGTTAAAAAGGTAATTATGAATTCCATATGCTGCTCGTTTTCCGTCGTAAGCGGCATTCACCACTTCTTTTCCGCCGTTGATACAGTCCCCGCCGGCGAAATACTTCGGATTGCCTGTCTGATATGACTTCATATCAACGACCACCATTCCATCCTTGGTCTTTACCTTGGGAATTGTTGATAGAAATGATTCATCAATGTTCTGTCCAACCGCTTTGATCACCATATCTACTGCAATGGAAAATTCGGATTTCGGGATCATCTTCACTTTCCCGTCAACGATCTTTGTGGCGAGACACTCGATCACTTCCACTGTTTTCTTTCCGATAATGCGTTTCGGTTGAGCATGAAAATGGAACTGAACGCCATCACTTTTTGCCAGTTCATATTCAAAATCGTATGCGGACATCTGTTCACGGCCGCGGCGGTAGATCATATAGACTTCTTCTGCACCGAGGCGTTTGGCTTCCGTAGCAGCATCAATGGCAGTA
>CAIVNT010000575.1 GCA_903907305.1 uncultured Ignavibacteriota bacterium | reverse complement strand
CGGCCTTCCAGCATCATTTTTTTATCTTCACCGATGTATTTCACTTTGCAGTTTCTGCCGATATTTTTGGAGTATTGCCGCAGAAGTTTGAGCGGTCTGTCGAGCCCCGGTGAAGAGACATCAAGACGATAGCGTCCCGTGATAAGATCCGCCTCTTCAAGTTTTTCTGCCAATGCACGACTGACGTGCGAACACTCATCCAATGTGATTCCTTTGTCCGAATCGACGTACACTTCAACGACTTTGCTCGAGCGTTCGCCGCGCAGAAGTACTTCAACTACGTACGTATTGGACTGATCGGTGATCGGCAGAAGTAATTCGTGTATTTTTTCGGGAATTGAAGACATATATTGAGCGTATCAAAAAAAAGTCCCGCATTTCTGGCGGGACTTTCATTACACAAATATAGCATTCTTATGCATAAATTGCAAGGTATTTATCCATTAGAAGAACGCCCGTACTTCCATCCTTCCCGTATGGACAACCAGCGAACGTGACGTTGTTCTGCCTGAATATTGCAGAGAAAACTGCACATTTCCTGCCATTCGATATTCTGCTCCGGTGCTCCATAGGAAATTTTTCCCTACGTCCCTTCCCGCTGTTAATTCATACGGAATTACATATCCGGCAGGCTGATTCGTCACCAGAATCTCTTCTCGGGAAATTTCTGAACGGATCTGCCCGTTTCCGAGAAATCCATACACCAGTCGAAGTGTCTGTCCGTTAAAATCGGCTGTGACAGGAATCCCCGGCGAATGATCTAAGGATTGGCTTGTCTCAAGTTGAATTCCGATCTCAATATTCGTCTCCGGACGATAGGATAGATCGGTTGAGAGGATCAATGACTCGATCCTTCGGGATTGATTGATCGCTGAAGATGATACTGCATTATCATTCTTCACGATCAGGTCAGTTTGGTTTGACAGATCATTGCTGAGTTGGAATCTTGAACGCAATGATCGTTCTCTGGAATAATTCCGTTCCTGTCCTGATGAAAATTGAGAGAGTGAATTTCGCTGATTAAATCTGAATCGAAAAGAAAACTCGGGATTATATTCGAACAGAAAAAGATCCTGTTGAATGAATTGAATACCTAATTGAGTCGTCAGCGGATTCAGGAATGAGCCCATCTTCAATAAATAGATCTTCGAAGTGTTCGCTTCTGTGCTCCGTTCTTCGATTCTGGCGAAGGATTCGGACGATAACACCGAAAGGATCCGTTCGATCATCGATTCAGGACGTTGAATAAAACGCGATGGATTGACCTTGATCCTGGATGATGCTTTTAGATTGATAATGGGGATCAGATTATCGCTGTTCAATGTGACGGCGATATATTCCCCGTCATATCTGTCCGGACGGAATTCTCGTTCGTCGTTCAGATCAGCCACTCCATTATTATTCGCATCGGCCCAAACGAACTGTCCTTCCCCTTTGCGGACTTTGTAAAAATAGCGTTCCAGTTTTGCCGTCCTTTGAGTTGCAGCATCATATAACAGATCGATGTCCAAACCCTGCGAGAACGGCCGGTAGCGAGACTGCAATTTGACCAATGTTGTCTGCTGATGTGTATTGTTGGATTGGAATGCTTTTTCGAATTTCTTTTCGCGCAGGGTGAACAATGTAGAGAAAGAAAAATTCCTTACATCACGCAGAGTGAGTGAATAATTTTGTGTGACGGAATTTGATTGGGGAACAAGATATCCGCTTGCCACTGTTTTATCATTTCTGATCTCGAATTCCGACGATGCATCCAATCCGAAGATATTTTCTGCTGAGAATTTCGGAATAATGGAATTAAACGAATAACTTGTCCCTTCCAGTGAATCAGTAATGATATTCCTTACCGATCGTTGTT
>CAIVNT010000574.1 GCA_903907305.1 uncultured Ignavibacteriota bacterium | reverse complement strand
CGGACCTACATTTTTTTCTCCATATTCTTCGTGGTGAATGCTCCTATTTCTTTTCACCCGCAACAAAATCGACCCACTTCTCCGCCGGTCGGTCCTTGATCAATCCTTCCGTCCAATCGAATTGAGGATGTGCCTTCAAATAATCGGCGGCAATGAATGGCGTGCCGCAGGATGTTCCCCAGCGTCCCGCGAAGGACATCTTCTTTGCCATTTTGGAATCGACTACCTTTCCGTCATATGCGCCGAGGGGATAAAATGGTTCGTCCAGTCCGCTCATCTGTGAATCCAATTCCCAATGCCCGCAGAGTGATCGGGAGGTCGGTCCGGGTATATTCAGATACGTGTCCACATGATCCGCCAGGAAAGATTTCGCTTTTGCGATGTCGATCGTTCCCTTGTTTTCTTTCATCAGTTGTTTCCACCGTACGCGCCGGGCGATGTCGGGATTTTTGATGTTCAGTTCGTTACTGCTTGTTTCGAAACGGAGAATCTTTGGATCTTCGGCGATATTCGACCCCGTAAAATATCCGTTCTTCGTCCGTTCAAAGCCGATGTATTTTAATCCAAGCTCGAGCCGTGCGATCTCGTTCGTTTTCACGTCACCGATGAGCCAGGCATTCGCGTAGCCGCCGTTGTTTCCTTTCTTCATGATGTCACACCATTCATCGATTGATGATGCATATTGTGTTGCGCTTCTCATCCGTGAAAATTCAGGAACCCCTTCGGGATCGAACGGTTTGAATCCGCCGATGGTCGTTTCGGAGCCGATGATACCGGCATCGGTGATGAAGAAATCGGTGCCGCTGTGGATGAGTCCCGCCGCCACCTGCATCAATACACGGTGTCCTTTTTCCGGAACGATGTCCAACACCACATTGAAAACAGCATAACAATATGAACTCCATGTATTGTGTCCAAGAACGATACCGCCGTCCTTTGTCATATCGCCGGCCGCAATAAAGGAGCTGCACGATTCTTTTTTCGGATCGGGAGAATTCGGTGAGACCGTATCTTTTACTGTGGGCCACCACCCGCCGAGCAGTTCAGATGCCGCGTTGTATGCGATCACTTCCTCAAGCGTGAGCGAAGAACCCGCAGCTTTCAATCCCTCGGCGATTCCATGCAGTTCCGCCATATTTTCGGAATCGATCTTCGCTGCAAATAATTTTGTGGACCAGTTGACGAGCCATGACCATTCCATCGCGCTTTCGTATTCCCACACTTTCCGCTGGATGCGGATCCCTTCATCAATATCCTTTGCGAGAAGATAGCCGTGCTGAAATCCCCGCTCGCGCGGCGATCCCTGAATGTGAAGATAGATCCATCCGTTCTTCTCGTGTTTATCGGCACCGGAGAGCCATTGCTGCTGTTGTTTGGTGAGCGGAGCGGAAGAGAGCGTGCCGGCAAAGAGGAGAGAGGCGATGACAAAGCGTACGGTCATGATGTATTTCCTGAATGTGTAACGGTAGTATACAAAATTAATCTCACCCGTTCGATCGGGATACTGAATAAATATCTCCATCTGCCGTGTTAGTGGAAACACTACATTGGCACTGTTATTCGAGCGAACGACCGCTGTTTTCATCAAGATCAAAATGATACTGAAGGCCGAGAGAAATATACCGTGATGGTTCGAGTTGTTCCTTACGAATGACAACGGTACCGGAGAGCAGAGAGAGATTCCTCTTCGAAACTGCTCCTAAATCGACAGTCAGTCCAAAGATATCGGACAATGAAATGTTTGTGCGCAGTACCGATCGTAATCCGGTGGTTCTCCATTGGAGCGAACCCGCCGCTCCCGGAAAATCACCGCGGTTTGCCGTCTGTACCCTGTCGCCGGCTGCGGAGATGGAGAGCCGGAAGGCAATGCTGCTGCCTGCGCGGTATCGAATGGAGAACGCCGCGGGCAGAAGGAGTGAGCTTGACCACTCTTCATTTATTTTCCATTGGATACCAAGAAGAGGCATTAGCAGATCCTTTCCGAACAGAGCAGAATAAGACGCGCCGTAGATCATCACCAGTGGATTGGAAAGAGGCATTGTGCCGAACCCGAGAAATCTGAACCGAAGCGTCTTCGTTCCGCCGGGATCGGTCTCGCCTGAATAACCGACACTTGCCGAGAGAAGGTATAGATTCTTCGAAGAACCAATGGAGGTCCACGAACCTCCGAGCCACCCGCTCGAGATCACCCGTTCACCGGAGAGGAGGGTGAAATTCGTTGTGTTTTTTATAAGCGAACCAGTCAGCGTGAATTGCTGAAATGTTCCATTTCCCCAGGGGAGGGTGCGGTGGACCGGAATAGAAGCATGAATGCTGCCCCATCGGGACTCGAATGTTCCCGTCCCAGTCGTCAGCTCAGTCTCCGGTATCCGTCCAAAAGAAATGCCGATCATTCCTCCCAAAGGAGTGGAATCGAACATCTCCTGGGCGGAAAGGAGCGGGACGACGATCAAAAATAGGATTAGGGTCCGTAGAGTCATCATTATTTTCCGGAATATTATTTGAGCAGCAGAAGTTTTTTTGTTTCAGTGAACGATCCTGTTTGGATGCGGTAAAAATAGACTCCGCCGGTGAACTGTGAAGCATCCCATCGAATGGTGTGTTCTCCTGGATTTATTTCCCGAGAAATGACCTCGTCCACCTGCTGGCCAAGTGCGTTGAAGATGAGAATAGTAACATGCGAGGTCATTGGGATCGAGAACGTGATCGTCGTTGATGGATTGAACGGGTTCGGATAATTTTGCGAAAGTGTATGTCTATCATTAACAGTATTCTCGTTCAGCTTGGAAACCCCCGTAGCAGGTGAAATGACTGCATTCAGTCTTTGCCAGATCTGATCGTTCAGCGTCATTGGAACGAGAGAATTGTCCGGCGCTTCTCCCATGCGAATGAAGACGAGACCGAGACTCGGCACGATGTTGATCAACTGTCCGTTCTTTCCCAGCGCCGCGAACATATCTTTGGGAGCCGAAGGCGAGAGATATCCCGGAAACACCAGCTGTGTTCCCGGAAGCATATAGGATGACTTACCGTTCAGCCACCAAAGATAACCGTACGATGGATTGATATTCTGGGACGATTGAGTCATTGTGTTGAAGTACAAAGTATCATTGAGTACTACGGTGGAAGTCCAAACCCCGCGATTGAGCATCAGTAATCCAAACCGCGCCATGCTTCTCGGGGTTGTGACCAGCAAGTTGTTGTAATCGCCTGAGCGGAAATATGCACCGTTCATTCCGATCTTGTTCCGCATGCGGGAGAAGTAGTATTGATTCAGCGTTTGATTCGTTGCCCGTTGAATGACCGAATCGAGGAGTGTGTATGGAGCGTTATGATACGCCCACCGAGTTCCGACATCTGCTTTGTAGAGAAGACAGGAGGGAATCGTACAATCTTTATCCACAACACCGTCATCCAAGCCGGATGTCATTGTGAGATGATTCAAGATCGTGATCTGCTGTTCCTTCTCCGGCGGTTCGCTTGTCCATCCCTTTCCAAGATATTTTGACGATATGTCAGAGAGCTGAAGCATTCCTTCGCTCCGAGCGATGCCTATGAGTACCGACGTCATCGACTTTCCGGCAGATGCCCAATACCAATTGCTGTCTTTTGTGAATGTGCCGAAATATTTTTCGAGTACGATCTTTCCGTCCTTTAAAAGAATGAACGCCCGAGAATGGGAACTGTCCAGAAACGAATAGAGAGGAGCGACAGCCGACGGGTTCCAGCCGAGAGAAGGCAGAGAAAGAGTATCCCACTGGTTTCCCGAAAGAGGGGGAAAATACGGTTCCTGCGCAATAAGCGGGACCGCAGAGACGGCACAGAGAAGAAAGAGGAGGCGAATCAGTTTCATGGAGTCAATCAAATTATTGTCCGGTATTGGACAATGAAATGAGGGTGTTTGTTTAAAGCATAGAAAATGGCGATACCATCAAAACTCAATTGAACGTCCAGCTTCTTCGTCCTTAACAGCATTTACGTGAAAATATCGAAGAGAAGGAGCACTCGATCAGACTGGTCAGCGTGAAGAAATGTTTTACGGGGAGACGTATCATACTGTGGTATTGAATAAAAAAGTAATGTCACTGCGAGTTCGCATGTCCTTTCGTTAAAGGTCGGAAATTCTCGCAATGACAATACTATTTTTGAAGCGTTATCTCTTCGGCGGCTGATTCAGCACGAGCCAGTAGTAACCGATATTTCGGATAGCCTCTGCAAATTTTTCGAAATCATCAGGCTTTACCACATATCCGTTCAGTCCCAGATTCTGACCTTCTACGATATCTTTTTCTTCTCGCGAAGTGGTGAGCATGACAACGGGAATATCTTTCGTCCGTTCATCCGCGCGGATCTCTTTCAGCACATCGAGTCCGCTCTTCTTCGGCAGTTTCAGGTCCAGGAAGATGACCCTTGGCTTATTCTCAATTTTGCGCAGTCCGAATTCTCCTCGGCAAAAGAGAAAATCCAGTGCGTCCTCACCGTTCTTTACCCAGAAAAAGTTCTCGGCAAGGTTGTGCATCTTCAGCGCGCGCATGGCGAGCTCTCCGTGATGAGGATTATCCTCAACGAGAAGGATGTTTACTTTTTGATCTGACATGATGTGTCCCCTTTCTGATTACTGCATATAAGAAAACGTTCCAAATAAAATCAATGACGGTCATTCTGAGCAAGCTCATTATTGTTCTTATGAGCGCAGCGAAGAATCCATTGCGCCTCAGATCCTTCACCCCAAAGAGCGGGACTCAGGTTGACAGAAATGCGGCGTTGGCGATGAACCAATCGTGCCAACGTTTTAATATTATTATCAGATCTTCACCGGCAGGGAGAAATAGAACGTTGCTCCTTTGTCCGGCATGCCTTCCGCCCAGACATCGCCGTGATGGCGGTGGACGACCCTTCGAACAATGGAGAGTCCGATGCCGGTCCCTTCAAATTGTTCATCCGTGTGCAAGCGGGAAAAGACGCCGAATAATTTCCCGACGTCCTTCATATCGAATCCTGCGCCGGAATCCTTCACAAAATAGATCGTTCTGTTCTCATCCGAATGTCCGCCGATGGTGATCGTCCGCTCTTCTTTCGCTAAGGTAAATTTAATCGCATTGGAAAGCAAATTGCTCCACACCTGGCGCATCAGTAGTTTGTCCCCGTGAGCCTGCGGCATGGATGGGAATTCAATGTGAATCTTTTTTACCACTTCGGGTGAAGCGATCTCCAGGAACGTCTCTTCAGCGAGCGCTGTCATGTCGATTGCAACCATCTCCAATTCTTTCTTGTTCGTTTTGGAGAGCATGAGCAGAGCGGAGACGAGATTCTGCATCATTTGAGTGTTCGAGCGGATGACGGTGAGCAGACGTTTTCCTTCTTCATCCAGTTTTTCCCCGAGATGTTCGGCGAGAAAATGGGAGAATCCGTTGATCGTCAGCAGCGGTGCACGCAGATCGTGCGAGACGGAATAACTGAATGCTTCCAGTTCGCGGTTGGCGTTCTCCAATTGCATGGTCCGTTCGATCACGCGCTGTTCCAGTTCGGCGTTCAGTGTGCGCACTTCCTCTTCGGACTTTCGCATCGCATCTTCAGCGTGTACTCGGTCCGTAATATCGCGTGCTACCGCCTGAAAGCCGATGATCTGACCTTCCTCCATCAGCGGCTGTACGTTTTGTCCAAGCCAAAATTGTTTTCCCTCTTTGTTGACGGCGGGGAATTCAAGGTACGATGTAAACCGACCGTTGAAGAACTGTGTGGCGTAGAATTGCCGCGCCTTATTTCGAAAATTGGGGTGGAAGAGCTCCAGATAATGTTTTCCGGTAAATTCTTCCTCGGTGTATCCGAACATACGCAGACTGACCGGATTCATATAAATGAAGCGTCCTTCACCGTCTGTCCGGTAAATGATATCCGCAGCATTTTCCACCAAACGGCGGTATTTCTCTTCGCTTTCGCGGAGCCGTTCGTAGAGGGTCTGTAGATCGGGCTGCTGATTCTGCATGTTAATGCGGAAAAGTTGAATGGACGAAATCTTTTATTGCACGAATGTAATCACATTGAAAGATTATTGCAACGGGAAGGAAGATGAGAGTGTGTTAATACTGTGTATTGATTCCGCCCAACCAGTAGTATTTTCGTTCATTCGCAGACTAAACGATATATTATCATTCCAATACTCTGTCTGGAAACGGATATGAAGTTTGGGAACGAGATGACCATCGCGATTCTGTTTGCTTTTTTTTCCTTATTCCTAAGCTTTCCCGGCTCAAAAAGGTCGGATAAGTATTTGAGAACATAATGCTATTTGAGAATCTGTTCGATCTCCGCCAATTCTTCGCTCCCGAACGAAATATTTTCAAGCGACTTCAGTGAATCCGAAAGCTGTTCCGGCTTGCTTGCGCCGATCAATACGGATGTGATGCGCGTATCTTTCAGGAGCCACGCAAGCGCCATTTGCGCAAGGGACTGGCCGCGCTTTTGAGCGGCATCGTTCAACCGGCGGATGGTCTGAAGTTTTTCTTCGGTGATGTTTGCCGGTTTCAGAAATCCTCCGGGTCGTCCGGCGCGTGAATCGGCTGGGACGCCGTTCAGATATCGGTTCGTGAGGAGTCCTTGTGCAAGAGGAGAGAAAGGAATGCAGCCGACCCCGTTCTCCTCCAAAATATTCAGCAGTCCGCCTTCCGCCCAGCGTTCGAACATGGAATACTTCGGCTGATGGATGAGACACGGCGTGCCGAGTTCTTTCAGGATGGAGATTGCTTTTTCCGCTTCATCGTTGCGGTAATTGGAAATTCCAACATACAAAGCTTTTCCCTGACGGACAATCAGATCGAGTGCGGACATTGTCTCTTCAACAGGCGTGTCGGGATCGGGACGGTGAGAATAAAAAATGTCGACATATTCCAGTCCCATGCGCTGAAGACTCTGATCAAGACTCGACACGAGATATTTCTTTGAACCCCACTCGCCGTAAGGACCTTCCCACATGTAATATCCCGCCTTGGTGCTGATGATCATTTCGTCACGATGCCCTAGCAGATCCTGCCTCAGGATCTTTCCGAAATTTGTTTCAGCGGAGCCGGGCGATGGACCATAATTATTGGCGAGATCGAAATGGGTGATGCCGCTGTCGAATGCCAGATGGATGATCTTCCGCGCATTCTCGAAGTCGTCCACATCGCCGAAATTGTGCCAGAGTCCCAGTGAGACAGAGGGAAGTTTGATACCGCTCTTACCGCAGCGGCGGTATTGCATGGTCTTGTAACGGTCTGATGATGGAAGATACGGCATGAGTTCGTCCTAAAATTATTCTACAGAAAAAGTGTACTGATTATTTTCTCTGATTACAACAGCAGTGCCGATAGAACACAGATCAGACGGATTCGGCGGATATACGCGGATAATCTATGTAGGGACGGACGCAAGTCCGTCCAAAAAGTTAGCAAAAATATTTCACACAAAGACACAAAGAACAATTCATATTCGTGTTATTCGTAGATAGTGTTATCGCGGTTCTTCGCGGACGTTCTACAATACTGTATCACGCCGGTTTCTTCTTTCCCATCACAAAATACAGTGAGGAGAGCACGATCAATCCTCCAGCCACCATCGATGCGGTGATCGATTCATCAAGGAAGAGCGCACCCCAAATGAAACCGAACACCGGAATAAGGAACGTGACCGTAGCCGCTTTGGTGGGACCGAGGATCTTCATCAATCTATAATAGATGATATATGCCACCGCGCTGCAGAGAACGGCGAAGGTAATCATTGTCAGTATGATCTGCACAGAAATATTCGATGGCATCGGCGCAAGAGCGATCAGCGGAAGGAAGAGTATGCCGACCAATAGCTGACTCCCGGCCGAGATCGCCATGGGACCGATATCTTTCGTGTTCAATTTCAGATACACGCCTCCGGCGCCGTAGAACATTGTCGCAACAACACACATCGTTATAGAGATCGTTCCCATCCCGTCTAATTGAACTGTTCCGCCGCCGCGGATGACGGCTACGCCGATGATACCGAACAGGAGTCCGATCAGAAGTTTTGGTGTGAATTTGTCGTTCAACCAGATCACTGCACCGACAGCAGCGAAGAGCGGTGTCAGCGAATTGATGATCACCGATATGGATGCAGGAAGATGAAGTGCGGCATACGAGAAGAGAAGGAACGGAATACCGGAGTTCAGCAGACCGATGAAAAGGTAGTGTTTCCAGTTCTTTTTCCATTCCAGTGTCCGTTCGGTGAATTTCATGAAAACGGTCAGCGTCAGCCCCGCGATGAGCATCCGCATATCCGCCGTTGCTACCGGACCGAGAGCGGGTGCAAGAATGCGCATAAAGATGAATGACGATCCCCAAATTGCAGAGAGTGTGACAAGCAGAATATAATCGATCAGGAGCATGCGGTATTATTTTCCTTTTTGAATGTATCAGTATACACGTTTTGCATATTGTCCGCAAGCGGTGTGAAATGATTGATATCAAGAGAATAATTTCATAGACTGATTCTATTATTATACTTTAGTGCAAGACATTCTGAGCGAGCCGTATAGTTTTTTTCTCTGCGAAGCGGAGAATCCAGAGTTTACAATATGGATTCTTCATCCCGACATTCAGTTCATCCGGGCCGGGACTCAGAGTGACATTGATAGAAGACAATACTAAACTATTATCACCACTCCTTACCCCGCCGTTATGAAAACATTTTTTATGCTGACAGTTCTCTTCACCGCTTTTGCTTCCGCGCAGTTCTCCACACCGCTGGAGCGGAGCAATTACACGAAGCTCACCACGAACGCCGAACTGCTCGAGTATGTGAAGCAGCTCGACGTCGCATCGCCGGATATCCGCATGGAGATCATCGCGGTATCGCGGGAAGGGAAGCAGATCCCCGCCGTGACGGTGACAAGCGGAACGAAAGCAGAGCAGAAAAAAAAGCTCGGCGTTCTCATCTTCGCGCAGCAGCACGGCAATGAACCATCCGGAAAAGAAGGAACGTTGCTGCTGTTGAAAGGATTCGCAGACGGCTCGCTGACACCATTGCTGAAGAATGTGAATCTGACCGTTGTCCCACAGATGAATCCTGAGGGGGGCGACAGGGATATCCGTCGCAACAGTGCGGGAGTCGACCTGAACCGCAATCACATGATCATGACCGAACCCGAAGTGATCGGTCTGCACAAGCTGTATGACCGCAATGAATACGACGTAACGCTCGATGTGCACGAATACTTCCCGTACGACAGTGTCTGGAAAGCGTGGGGCTACCGGAAGAACAACGAGGTGACCAACGGACTGATGACGAATCTCAACACGGACGATGCGCTCCGCGCGTTCCAACGTGATGCGTACTTCCCGTTCATCGAATCGTATCTGCAGGAAAAGAAGATCCGTTTCGGCGAATACACGCCGCTCGGACCGCCGAACGTATCGCGGATGCGCAACAGCACCGTGGATATCAACGACGGACGCCAGAGTTTCGGTATTCTCGGTTTGTTCTCGTTCATTCAGGAAGGGATGCATGGTATCGATTCCATCGGCAACATCAAACGGCGCGCCGAGACACAGTGTGCTGGATTGACCGGATTCATCACTTTCATGAACCGGAATGCCGACACGATCCGTACGATGGTGAAGAAGGCGAAAGCAACGCGCGCGGACCGTGCTTTCACAGCGGTGCTGATGGACCATATCGGCGACGGGAAACAGTCGCTCACGTTCTCGTCATACGACGGACTCCGCGACACGACGATGGTTGTACCGAATTATCACAATCAGGTGATCGCCCTGCTGAGCGTGACAAGACCGAAAGGATATCTTATCGCGAAGAAAGATACGCTGCTGAAGGATTTCCTGAAGAAACACAATTTGGTGTTCGGTCCGTATAAAGCGGGGAAGAAGGATGTTGTAAAGCAGTATCTTCTGGAATTCCAGAAGCAGCCGGAGATCGAGGAGTTCACCATCTACGTGAGTGCAGCACAGCTGCAGACGGTGAAGGTGAAAGCGTCGGACTATCTGCTCGTTTCAACGAACCAGCGTCCCGCGCAGATGCTCATCACCGCGCTCGAACCGCAGGGAATGATCAATCTGATGCAGTATGACCGGTTCGCATATCTCCGGAACGAACGGGAGTATCCGGTGCTGAGAGTGGAGTAAGAGAAGAGATGATGCGTTTCAGTTTTATGGATTCCGTTGATGATAAGCTACACTGATGACGAATTAGGGTATGACTATTTTTATTCAAAAGAAACTTCAACTTGACCGCAATTTGTTGGTTGTCCGTTCTGAATATCAATAATGGGATATTTAGATGATTTTGGTTCTCGAATATTTACCTTGCCTATAAATGTGTCTTTAGAAATATCGTGATCAAAAATATTCAACAATATTGGCTCTCCCGAATATTCAGATATGTGGAATCTTGCATTAAACACAGGAGAATTATTGTCTTGCACAACATCAGTGCGACCGATAAGCTTTTTTCCCACCATAATTTGTATCCAAACGTCACTAGCCGAAAAAGCATCCATTTTTTTTACGCCAATACAGTTTTGAACTGTGATGGTGAACCCCGACAGCCGTTTGACCGAAAATAGTAACTCTATCATTGGGTCAATTAATTCATTATCAATATCCTCAATTTCAATTTGTGCTGAACGCTTTTGGGATTTAAGCACTTCTCCCGTAGTAACATTTACCAATTTAATCACTATGGTGAACTCTTTTCCCAGTTTTGAAACCTGTCCGATTACAAGTTTATTTACGGATAAAAGTTTTCCCGCCTCAACAGCATCATCAGTTAAACCAGTAAGCTGAAACTTTTGTTCATTCAATACCTTATCGATTTGCCCACGCTCTAAAACTTTATACAATTTTTGCTGAAAAATTGAATTTTGTACGAAAGCAGTAACAACTTCAGGAATAGATGAATCAGTATTACCTATCGCTTGAAACGGAAGAACGGCGATAGTCTCTCGTTGTGCAAATAGAGGGAAAGTGAAAAAAAGCACTAAAACGAGAAAAGATTTAAATGTTGAATTCATAACCATTCCTTGTTTCTAGGATTTCATTCTTCGACAAAGTAATTACCATCAATTTTTTTGATCTCATATGATTGATGTTGAGTGCACCCTATATTGTCATCAATCATCAATTGAGCTAATTGTTCACCATCAATAAGAACTATTTTGGTTTTATTTTTTGGTGTATGATCGATCGCATCTTTGGTAAAATTTGATGTTGTAATAAATATGCCCCTTTTAGCTTCTTGACCCGCCAAGGCGCCGACAAATTATTGAAGTTCAGGACGCCCAACCACATTTCCCGGTTTCCATCTCTTTGCTTGAATATATATTATATCTAAACCCAGCTTATCTTCTTTAATTGTTCCATCAATTCCTTCGTGACCGCTTTTGCCGATTGCTTTACCAGCATCTTTATTTGAACCACCATATCCCATTTTTATCAACAATTCGACAACCAATCTTTCAAAAAAAGCGGGAGATAATTGGGTAACTTTATTCAGTAATTCTGATGCGAGTGATTTACGAATTCTTTTATATGCTTTATCGAGGCTTTCTTCTGGTGTTTGATCTTTATGTACTGCGGACTGTATCTCTTTTTCAACTTCAGAATCGTTTCTACTGGCATTCCGAAAATCTAC
Organism: uncultured Ignavibacteriota bacterium; assembly: GCA_903907305.1. Classification (GTDB taxonomy): domain Bacteria; phylum Bacteroidota; class Ignavibacteria; order UBA10030; family UBA8401; genus UBA8401. The sequence continues at coordinate 658 of CAIVNT010000574.1, read as the reverse complement.
AAACGCCGGGAATTGACGCAAATATTTAGCGTCAATACGTTCGGGATTACTTTTTATGGTGTCGAGTCCTATTTGTGTTATTACGAAGGTAGCCCGCTTTGGAGAATCGAGAAGACCCGCTTTTTTGAGATATGTTTTGGCCCAGCCAACCCTATTATTGAATATTGCCTGAGTTCCGCTCGCCAGCATTTCCTTACGCTCATTGTCGGTTACTTTGAATTCTACGGCTAGTGCTTCAATAATATCTCGGTATTTATGTTCTTGCTTGTCAGAGACAGTGCGAAGCAACGGTAGCATTAATGTTTGATAGTCCGGTATCTCAAAAATTAAATATTGAGAATGATATTATTGCGTGAAATATACACCTTTGAAGAAAGAGACGCTACGAACAATAAGGAAAGAATGAAATCGTGGAAGTTGGCATTTTAGGCCAGTTATATATAAGAGCGGAAGTATTGAATTTGCAGGAGGTAAGTGAGGATAAGTAATATCTATAGAACGGTAATTGAAAATATTCTCTGTGTCTCTTTCGTGTAAAACGAAAATATTTGCAGCAAAGTCATCACAGGTTCTATCTCACAGCAGTCTTTTTCCCGGAAGTCATTACCACTGTTCTTTCCTTCAGAAATTCATTCGCCTCGATCGTTCCCCGCAGACT
>CAIVNT010000573.1 GCA_903907305.1 uncultured Ignavibacteriota bacterium | reverse complement strand
TTGAAAAATACAAAAAAATGGACAGGCATCAAAGATGGAAAATCCGCTTTAAAACAGCACTGCCTGACATTCATCAGGCAGTGAGGTGGAGCAGTATAGAATACTATCGACTATTGAATGACCCAGGTATCGCCGGAGTTCAGAAGTTTTTCCAGGGATCCTTTGCCGCGTTTCGAGATGGCGGAATCGATCTGTTTCTCCATCTCAACCTCGTACCGTGGACGATCCGTGGCAAGGAAAATACCGACAGGTCGGGGTAGTTCAGGATTGTAGGTCATGTTCGCCAAAATGAACGCAAGCGTGGAATCCTTCTCGTTATGGACAAGAAGATCGTTCACGGAATGACTTCCGTCGGTCAGTGAAACGACCACGGGAGAGAATCCGTCCAGTTTGATTCCTTTATCGCCGTCTTTACCGAAGACGAGCGGCTTTCCGTGTTCAAGGAATACGACCGTATCAGCTTTTGTCTCTTTTTCCGTAAAGGCAAAGAATGCACCATCGTTGAACACATTGCAGTTCTGATAGATCTCGACGAATGATGTTCCTTTGTGCTCCGCAGCCCGCTTAATGATGGTCTGCATATGTTTCGGGTCGCGGTCCAAAGAGCGTGCAACAAATGTTCCGCCGGAACCGAGTGCCAATGATGCCGGATTGAACGGCATATCAACCGAACCGACAGGTGATGTTTTTGTCACCTTTCCCATTTCAGATGTGGGAGAATATTGTCCTTTCGTCAGTCCGTATATCTGATTATTGAACATCAAAATATTGATATCAACATTACGGCGCAGCACATGGATCATATGATTCCCGCCGATGGAGAGTCCGTCACCGTCACCGGTGGCGACCCACACACTTAGATCGGGTCGTGCGATCTTCAAACCTGATGCGATCGCCGGCGCGCGGCCATGGATGGAGTGAAAACCGTAGGTATCCATATAGTAGGGGAACCGGCTCGAACAGCCGATTCCGGAAATGAACACGACTTTTTCTTTCGGCACGTTCAGATCTGGCATTACCCGTTGGACCTGAGCGAGCACTGAATAATCTCCGCATCCCGGGCACCAGCGTACGTCCTGGTCCGACGAAAAATCCTTTGCGGTATATTTGGTCTCGGCCACAGTTGCTGCAGTGATCACAGTATTGACTAATGTACTCATTATTGTTTTCCTCCTAAGATCTCGTCAATTTTTTGTTCGATCTCGATCGAACGGAACGGTAAGCCTTGCACTTTATTCAATCCGACAGCAGGGACAAGGAACTTCTCGCGCAGGATCTTGATCAGTTGTCCGAGATTGATCTCAGGAACGAGGATCGTTTTATATTTAGTCAGGATCTCGCCGACATTCAACGGCAAAGGATTGAGGTGGCGAAGATGCAGATGAGTCACGGATTTTCCTTCTTTCCGTTTCCGTTCAACAGCAGTTTTTATAGTACCATATGTTCCGCCCCAACCGACCACCAATAGTTCTCCGCTTTCATCACCTTCCACTTTTGCCAATGGGATATCTTTCGCAATGCCTTCAACTTTTGCAGCGCGAAGATTGATCATAGCGTCATGGTTCTCAGGTTCGTAGTTGATGTTGCCGGTCTTAATGTGTTTTTCCAAACCGCCGATGCGGTGTTCCAGTCCGGGAGTGCCGGGAATGGCCCACTCGCGGGCGAGTGTGGTCTCGTCACGAAGGTACGGCTGATAATCAACGGGATCTTTCCGGAATTTCACAGGGATCTCTTTCAGATCTTTCACTTCGGGAATGAGCCACGGTTCGGAACCGTTTGCAATGTAACCGTCCGTCAGTAAAATAACGGGTGTCATATATTTCAATGCAATGCGGGATGCTTCGAAGGCAGCGTTGAAGCAGTCGCTGGGAGAATTTGCTGCAATCACGGGGATCGGTGCTTCGCCGTTCCTTCCGTAGATGGCCTGCAGAAGATCTGCCTGTTCGGTCTTTGTCGGAAGACCGGTGCTCGGACCGCCGCGCTGAACGTTCACGATCACAAGAGGAAGTTCGGTCATGACTGCGAGACCCATGGCTTCTGTCTTCAATGCAACGCCGGGACCGCTCGTGGTGGTTATGGCAAGACTTCCCCCGAACGATGCACCGATAGCGCTGGTGATGCCGGCGATCTCATCTTCGCACTGAAATGTTTTAACACCGAAGTTCTTAAAATGTGCAAGATCTTCCAAGATGCCCGTGGCAGGTGTGATCGGATACGATCCGAGGAAGAGGGGAAGATTCGCTTTCTCCGCCGCTGCCACGAAGCCGAGTGCGGTGGCCTGGTTGCCGTTGATGTTCCGGTATTTTCCGGGAGTCAGCGGTGCAGGTTTCACATCATACTTTACTGCAAAGATATCCGTTGTTTCAGCATAATTCCATCCCGCTTTCATCACACGGGTATTTGCTTCCACCAGTTCAGGTTTCTTCTCGAATTTTTCAATGATCCATGCGGTGGTATTGTCGAGTGTTCTGTTGAACATCCAGTACATCATACCGAGTGCAAAGAAGTTCTTCGTCTTATCAACGACCTTTTGACTGAGGTTCAAGTCGGCAAGAGCTAGATTGGTCAATTTTGTGATGTCAACTTGAAAGACCTGGAATTTAGACAAGGAACCGTCGGCGAGAGGACTCTGGGTATATCCTGCCAGTTTCAAGTTCTTGTCACCAAATCCATCGGTGTTGACGATGATGATTCCGTTGTCGATCAGGGAACGAAGATTCACTTTCAGTGAAGCAGCATTCATCGCTACAAGAACGTCACAATGATCGCCGGGAGTGTTGATCTCTGTCGCACCAAAGTGGATCTGGAATCCGCTCACGCCGTATGTTGTTCCGATAGGAGCACGGATCTCTGCGGGATAATCCGGCAGCGTGGAGAGATCATTTCCCATCGCGGCGGATGTGTTGGTGAACTGACCACCGGTCAATTGCATACCATCTCCGGAATCTCCGGCAAATCGGATCGTTACTTCATCAAGAACGCGAGTTTCTTTTTCCATAAGCACGTCTTTCTATTGATATCATTTAATGATGAATCTATTTTAGAAATATGTTTTTTTTCGAAATTCAGGA
>CAIVNT010000572.1 GCA_903907305.1 uncultured Ignavibacteriota bacterium | reverse complement strand
GAAAGAAAACAGATCCATTTAATGATATTTGATGATTCGTTGTTTCAGGCAAAGGGATTGCTCTTCGATAGCAGATCGGCCGTACAAGGGAAGATACAAGTCAAACCGATCTTTTCAAATCAAGCACCGATCATTTTCAACAATCACGAGTGGTATATCCAATATACACAAGATGATACGTCAACATCGCGAATTGACCTTGCCGAAGTATGGATCGTGGCTATCGAGGGGATCATTGGAAGCGTATTGCTGGGGTTATTATATCTTATTTTGATCAATGTCAACAACAGGGCTTTCCTGCTTGCCGACGTGTTAACGAAGGATCTGCAGGAGAGCAACGAGAAATTCAGAATAGTAGCAGATTTTACATACAGTTGGGAATATTGGGAACGGGATGACCAGGAGATCGTGTATATATCCCCGTCGTGCAAAAGAATAACCGGCTACGAACCAGAAGAATTTATTTCGGATCCGGCATTATTGAGAACAATAGTTCACCCCGATGATGCTGCATTATTTGCTCAGCACAAGAACAGCGTATCGCTGGACGAACACAAAAATGAAATCTGCGAACTGGAATTCAAAGTGATCTGCAAAGATGGAGCAATTCTGCATATAAATCATCTGTGCAGACCGATCTTTAATGAACAGATGGAATATTTAGGAAGACGCGTAAGCAACAGGGACATCACCGAACGCAAATTAGCTGAAACGGAGCGTGAACGGATGATCACGGAACTTCAGGGGGCTCTTGAACAGATCAAGACATTGAAAGGAATCGTGCCGATTTGTTCAGACTGCAAGAAGGTCAGAGACGATGAAGGATATTGGGAACAGGTGGAATCGTACGTGCAGAAACATTCCGAGGCACAGTTCTCTCACAGTCTCTGTCCGGATTGTGTTGAAAAGTATTTTCCCAAATACGTAAAGGATATGCAGAATAAACCGAAGACGTAACGTGTTGATGCATATTATTGACGATGCGGTGCCGGACTTCTGTGAAAATACATTTTGATAGCGAATAGAATGTTTGAAAGCCATCTGTATTGACTATTCGTCAAATAAGGTTCGCGATGTCGGTCTGCTCCGTACTTCCGCATCGACCTATCGTTGATTACTCTCTACTGGTTCTAATACCCGCTATGAGGTCGTAGACCCAACGCTACCGTTGTACTGTCATTCCCCCAACGGGGCCGTTGGCCGCAAGTTCTTAGTCTTCGAGCGGGAATCTATTCGAAGGATGCCCAAAGAAGCATATCCCAAAGGACCCCTTTGGGATATGCTTCTCAGTATCTTAAGTTTCCATTGATGGATGATGACAAAAGAAAATGAAATGCTCACAACGTAATAATCCATCATCACCGTTGACGCAATTCTTGCGGCTCACATCTGTCACTCGATTCTTTTCTCTTTACGACCGGCTTTGATATAGAGCCACCAACGCTGCGCCTATCGCTTGCGAGAGTTCGCCGAGTGCAGCAGGGACGATGTTGATGCGTCCGCGTTGTGCAGGCCAGAGATACGGTTCCATCGTTTCGCGCAGAACCTGCAGATAACGGTGACGGAAAGCTTCAGTAGTGGATTCGGGGTCCATCAGACCGCCGCCGATCACAACGAATTCCGCATCAAGCACCATTGTAAGAGTGGCAACAAGCAAACCCATCGCCTTTGCCTGGAAATCGAAAATCTCAACAGCAAGCGGATCACCTTTCTGTGCCAAACCACGCAAGCTCAACACTTTTTCTTTCGCACTCAGCGGTGATTTCGCCAGTTGATGATCCGGATATTTGACCAGTTTTTCGTTCAATAGATACGGAAGACCGGAGATGGTTGTGTACACTTCTGTGCATCCCCACGTTCGGCCGCAGCCGCAGGGATACGCTTTAGTTTCCAAAAGATGAAGCGGGGCAGGTATGTGTGCTCCTTCCATTCCGGCGAGCGTATCGCCGTCCAAAGGAAGACCGCGTGAATCGATGAAGGCACATCCCAAACCTGAACCGGGTGCGAGCATTATGACAGAACTCTTTCTGTTTCCGCGCGCGTGTTGTGCTTCGGCAACGCCGCCATAATTTCCGTCATTCCCGACAGCGAGAGGAATAGCACGTCCTGCCCGTTTGGATAACGCGTTGCTGTAATCTGTGTACACATCCCAGCCTTCAAAGATCGCAGGGAGATTGGCTGGTTTGTCCATCACTCCGTATCGTTTGAATGTTCCCGGCATAGCCACACCCACGCCGGCAACCTGATCCCACGAGAGACCATTCAGATTCAAATATTCATTGATCCCTTCCATCCATCCTTCCACAACAGCCCCCGGACCGGATTCAGAGTTCGTCGATTTCTGCAGCAACTTTGTGGATATGGTCGTGCCGTCTTCCCACACACCGCCTGTCTTTGATGTGGTGGCACCGCTGTCGGTGCCGATATATACTTGACGTTTTCCATTCATATGTTCACCTTAGTTATTCTTGTCTAAAAAATGGGAGGAAAGAAATACAATCGTGCCGTAAACAAAATAATCAAGAAACGACTGCAATTCCTTTAAATAATAAAATAATTTATCAGCAGTCACATATGGTATTCCGTCAAATATTCGGACTAAGTGAATCGATTAGCAGGCATTTCAGTCGCCACATTGCAATGAATGACATTATTCTCATGGTATTCACATTTATTTCCCTGCAAAATCAGTATCGCAGTGTGATACTTCGGATTTTTTCAGCGGACATGCCGGTCCGCTGAATTACGTTGACCAGATCAATGATCCTGGGTTATCGAATGCGCTTTAAGAAAAAATGGACCGGTATGTTAGAAGGAGAGTTGACGTTTCTTCGGAGTGACGGCACGGTCTTTCCGGGGAGAAGGCTCATCGAATTTATTCATCGAAGCGTAGGGGAACGAACGTCCGAAAGGATTCATTTATAAGCCGTACGATGTGGCAGTGTTTGTACAGAGGATGGAGGAGATCGTCGCTTAAGGGTGAAAAAACATTCTCGCAAAGGGACAAAGGAATTCAATCACAATAATGAAATGATTCCCGGGAATAACATCACGGACACTTTCCGTTACCGGAGCAGTACGAATTTTTTTGTGGAGGTGAAATTTCCTGCTGTCATTCGATAGAGATATACACCGCTGGACAAACCTGCTGCGTTGAACTGCACCGTTCTGATCCCTGCCTCCTGCATTTCGTTCACAAGTTCGGTCACTTCCCGGCCGAGCAAATCTATGACAGTGATAGTGACGTGTGCTGTATGCGGAACGTGATACCGAATGAGGGTGGAGGGATTGAACGGATTCGGATGATTCTGATCTAGTGCGAACTGATGACTGCCGGAGAGCGTAGCCTCGACCGGTTCGGAATATTGAAAACGTCCGTCCGTGTCGATCTGTTTCAACCGATAGAGATACACACCGCTGTTCACGGTCCGGTCTGCAAAAGAATATGAATGAGGAGTATTGCTTGTTCCTGCCGCGGTAACAAATCCGATGTTGTTCCATAACAGCGACCTGTCCCCTTGAACGGAACGGTTCACTTCTTGGATTGCCCGTTCAATTTCAAAGCTGTAGCTGTTCACTTCGGTCGCCGTTGCCCAGCGGAGAAGGATGGATGAGTTGTTGGCTGATGCCGAAAACGATGTCAGTTCTACCGGTAGTACGTTTCCGGGATCGCTCACATAGATGTCGTCGAATAGAGCTTTATCCGCTGCAGTTATGGAGTGATTCCAAAGACATCCGAGATAACGGAGTGAAGTTCCGGTGTAGGTGGAGTTTGCAACAGAAGTGCCGGCAGAAGTAACAGTATTGACTGGATTTGATTGCGGAAAAGCCGAGGTGTTCGATTCTGCGAACATAGACCACGTGGATGTGGAAGGAACAAACGTTATCCGCACACTGAGATATTCAGCACCAAGGTCCGCCGAACCGGTAACAATGGCTGTGCTTGTTCCTAATCCTCCTGTGAACGAAAATAGTTTCAGATTATCAGTCGAACCTGAATTTCCTAATCCAACAGCATAACCGTTTGCCGTGGAGATGTTTGTTCCAGATGCACCGAGAATGAATGCGACTCCATAATTGGTGTTTGCAAAACCGGACGGATTCGGTCTGCTTTGTTTCATATTGAATGCCCAGGTTATAGTGGACGAGGAGGAAGAGAGTGTTGCGGGATAACCTGAAACTGAACCCATATCAACAAACGCCCATTCGTATCCGTCTGAACCGGCATTCATCTGCAGAGCATTTCCGGTGATGCTGATTCTTCCCGCAGCAGTCTCGGAACCTTTCACCCACGGTAATGACGTTGTACCGGTCGGAGTTGATCCGATGGTTGAGTTGTCTGTGCGGTTAAAATTATCAAGCAGGACAATGCTGTTCCCGCTTCCGCCGCCCCCCGATGATGTTGTTGAAAAGGAGAGCTGACTTCCGTACGCAGTGCCGGCAGAATTTGCGGCATATGCGCGGACGTAATATGTTGTACCGGCAGTAAGTCCTGTTAACGAACCGGTGAATGAACCTGTTCCTGTCCCATCGGATGTTTTACTGTCGGTAATTGTGGGAGTCCCGGAAGTATTCCAGCAGACGCCGCGGGAGGTGACCGATGCTCCTCCGTCAGAGGAAATATTCCCGCCGGAGGAAGCCGATGTGGTGGTGATGGATGTGACCGCGGTCGTCGTGAGCGTTGGGGATGTTGCCGCTGACGTGCCCACCATAAATGCGAATGTGATGATCTTTGTTGTTGTATTCTCTGCGATGGAAGTAATGGGAGCATTCGAATTTGCGCTTGCCCAAGATTGTGCATTCGGTGTGGTCGCATCCGTAAACGAAGTGATATTGGATGTTCCGGGAAATGGATCTCCTGAAGTTGTCGCATCCGTTTTGATATTATCCGCCTCTTCAATGTCGAATCCCTGATGCGAAGGGACGCAGTTACCGCAGTTGGTGGTCCATCCGCTGTAATTCTTGTCCACGTGATAAATGATCATTCCGTGATGCGGAATGTAGG
>CAIVNT010000571.1 GCA_903907305.1 uncultured Ignavibacteriota bacterium | reverse complement strand
TCGTTCAGTTTCCGTGCGATAGGTTTTTCCACAAATACGTCACGTTTGGCATCGAGGCATGCAATAGAGACCTCCTTATGCATATCCGTGGAAGTGCATATGTCCACCGCATCGAGTTCTTCATTTGCCAGCATCTCTTTGTAATCAGTGTAGAACCTTTGGATACCGTATTTCTCGGCAATTGCACGTGCGCGTGTTTTATCACGGTCACAGACACAGGTGATCTCCGCATCCTGCAGTTTAGAAATAATGGGCATGTGAAACACTTGTGAAATCCATCCAAGGCCGATCATACCGACCTTTGCTTTTTCGATCTTTGCTGCGCTGGCGATCATTGTGCCTTCCGTTCTGGCAAAATTGTAGGTTGAACATGTGCGTTATGAAATTGTTTTACGACGTAAGCAATTCCTTCCGCATCAAGTTTGGTTAATTGCAGAAGTTCTGCCGGTGTTCCTTGTGTCACGTATCCATCGATCAATCCGTGGATCCTAACATTCAAATGTGACTTACCGGATGCAGCTAATGCCTCAAGAACAGCAGATCCGAATCCGCCAACAATACTATTCTCTTCTACGGTGACAATATTCGTGAAGCGCTGAGTGATATTCTCCAACACTTCAAGATCGAGAGGCTTAACAAACCGCATGTTGACCACTTCGGCAAGGATGCCTTCTTTTTCCAGCAATTCAGCTGCTTTCAGCGATTGCGAAACGGATGATCCAACAGCAAGGATGGCGATATCACGACCAGTATGCACCGTTTCGGATTTGCCGATCACGAGATTTTCAAATTCAGGATTCAGCGGTAGTCCGATCGAATTTCCGCGCGGGTATCTGATGGCAATCGGGCATTTTTTTTGTTGAACAGCAGTGTAAAGCATATCCCGAAGTTCATTCTCATCCTTTGGAGCCATGATGATCATATTGGGAATGCACCGTAGGAACGAAAGATCCAGAGCACCATGATGTGTTGGTCCATCTGCCCCTACCAAACCGGCACGATCCATCACAAAAATAACATGCAGATCCTGTAACGAAACGTCATGAATGATCTGATCGAATGCTCTTTGAAGGAATGTCGAATAGATGGCAACGACGGGAATATAACCTTCGGTTGCCATTCCTGCCGCAAATGTGACGGCATGCTGCTCTGCAATACCAACATCAAAGAAACGTTCCGGCATTGCTTTCTGAAGTATATCAAGTCCTGTTCCATCGGGCATTGCCGCTGTGATTCCCACAACTTTATCGTTCGTCAGACAAATCTCTACAAGTGCATTCCCGAAAATCTTTGTAAAGGCCGCAGGTGCTGATGATTTCGGGGATAATCCAGTCCCCTTGTCGAACGGAGTCACTCCGTGCAGCTTCGCCGCATCACGTTCTGCCGGTTCATACCCTTTTCCTTTTTCGGTATTGAGATGAAGAAGGATCGGCCCTTTTAATTCTTTTACATGCTGAAGGATCTCGACCAGTTTCACGATATTATGTCCATTGAATGGACCGAAATATCGGAATCCCATCGCTTCGAACATCATTCCCGGTGTCACGACAGCTTTCACACCGCGCTCAAGTTTTCCTGCAACGCTGCGTAGACGGTCGCCGAATGTATCCAGCTTTCCGGTAAGATCCCAAACATTCGCTTTGAATTTATTATATGTAGGATGAGTAAGAGCTTCAGAGAAATAATTGTGGAGTGACCACAGCGTAGGATTATTTGCAGACAATGAAACCATTTTGTTGTCGCTGAGAACAACGATCATATCTTTTTTCAAAACACCGGCATTGTTCAGACCTTCATAGGCCATTCCGCCGGTCAACGAACCATCGCCGACAATTGCAACAACTTTGTAATCCTTTTTTGCAAAATCCCTTGCCGTTGCCATTCCTAACGCCGCGGAGATAGCCGTGTTTGCATGTCCCGCGCCGAAGGTATCATAATCGCTTTCGTCACGGCGGAGGAAGCCACTGAGTCCGTTCTTTTGTCGTATTGTATGCAGCCGGTCTTTACGTCCTGTAAGGATCTTATGT
>CAIVNT010000570.1 GCA_903907305.1 uncultured Ignavibacteriota bacterium | reverse complement strand
TCTATAATCTTCTCTATCGTATGGTGCACGATAAGGATGAGGTGGAAGATCTGACGCAGGAAGCATTTATCAAAGCATTCAATTCCCTGAAAAATTTCAACGAAGAATTTGCGTTCTCCACATGGCTGTATAAGATCGCAACGAATAACTGCATCGACTATATTCGGAAGAAGAAACTCGCAACATTTTCCATTGATAAACCGCTGGAGTCGAAAGACGGCGAGTATAGTTTTGAGATCCCGGATACGACTTATCTGCCGGATAAGGATCTGATTGAAGGACAACGGACACGGATTCTCGAAGATGCGGTCAACGCACTTCCCGAGAAATACCGGCAGGTGATCCTGATGCGGCATACCGAAGATAAGGATTATCAGGAGATCGCTGACGAACTGAAATTGCCGTTGGGAACGGTAAAAGCCCATATTTTCCGTGCCAGGGAGATCCTCTATAAACGTTTAAAAAAGAAAATTCATAATTATTAGCCGTAACTCTTTTCCTGCAGAAGCGTAACATCCATTCGGCCCCACCTCCGACTTAACCCAGGCTGAATTATGAAAACAACCATTCTCACATATCTCTCCGCAGTAATTCTGTTTGCTGGCATTGTTCCAGCGCAGAATCTCCATCGTGAAGTCAAACGGACTGATGAAAAAGAAGTCAGAGTAAAGATCGAATCATCATTTGGTTCTGTGAACATCTCCAAAGGGAGTAAAGATAAGATCGTTGTTGTCTCCTATAAAAAGAAAGAGAGAAGCGACGATGCGAAGCTTGACTTGAATTATCATGTGAACAGGGGCATTGGCGATCTGAAACTTGAGATGCATCCCGAAGGCTCAGAAGTCCGGTCGGATGATGGTGAATCCGGAATTCACATCAATGCAAGTGTCAATTTCAAGACGGACGAATGGTATATTGAACTTGTGGACGGGGTACCGCTCTCGATCGATGCAGAACTTGGAGCGGGAAAAAGTGATTTCGATCTCTCCGGACTTATTGTAAACGATCTGTCGATTTCCACCGGTGCGAGTTCTTCCCGGTTGAGTTTTAATGAAATGAATACCGGCGAGATCAAGACCCTCCGGATCGAATCAGGGGTCAGCAAATTTGTAGCGGATAATCTCAATAACGCCCACTTCAGTAGGATGGAATTTGACGGCGGTGTAGGATCGTACATCCTTGATTTCGGCGGAGAGTTGAAGCGGGATGTGAAAGTGGATATCAACGTCGGCCTTGGCTCGTTGAATATCATTGTGCCGAAGAAAATCGGTCTTCGTATCAAATACGAGGACAGTTGGCTTTCCAATCTTTCCCTGGATGATGAAGAGTTCATCCGGAAAAGGAAAGGAATCTATGAATCTCAAAATTATGCCGAAGCGGAAGGGAAGATGGATGTGTATATCGAATCGGGACTTGGAAGTGTAAAGGTCAAACGGGAAAAATAGATTTTTCTCTCCGCGGCCGGGTTCAAGTGCCCGGCTATGTTTTTTTATCCTATGCCTGACAATATAGTCTTTTCAGTTTTTTTTATCCTCTCGTTCCTGTCGCTGTTCGTCGGATCCCTTGCCGGATATTTTGCGTATAAGAATTCCCATACTCTTGCGAACGAAATGAAAATGATCTTTTGGGCAGTGATCGCAGTCGGCTGTATCGTGTTCGGAGGGCTGATCTGGGCATGGTTCCTTATCCCCATCATCATCAATCATCTTTAACATTTTTCTGTGCCGTTGCTTACGACATCATCTCTACTTCGCCCCGTAATAGAAATATAATCCTCCGCCCGATCCCTGAAGGATCTCCTTTTTTCTGTTCAACGATATATCCGCTCTTCGATATGCGAGGAACGGATTCGTTTCGCCGGCCATCGAAGAATAAAAATTCTCTCCGAATGTTTTACTGACGGCGGAAGTGATCGGATAATGATTAACAATCACCGATCCCGAACCGTTCAAAAGCCAAAGGAGGGGATGAAGAGTGGAGATAGTATTTGTACCTGCTTGAACGTCGGACAAGGTCACTATCGGAAAAGGATGGAACTGTGTAAAATCCGAAACGGGAAAAGTTACCCCCGCCTTCGATGTGCTTCCATCCGACAACG
>CAIVNT010000569.1 GCA_903907305.1 uncultured Ignavibacteriota bacterium | reverse complement strand
GACGGTGTGGTCTGTAAATGATATATTATTTCTTTGCGGCAGAGATGTATGTGATTGCATCACCGACGGTGCCGATCTTTTCTGCATCCTCATCCGGAATGCTCAAACCGAAGGTCTTTTCGAATTCCATCACTAATTCTACGGTGTCCAGTGAATCTGCGCCGAGATCGTTTGTGAAAGAAGCTGTTTCGGTGACCTGTGCTGCATCAACGCCAAGCTTATTGACGATGATATCTTTTACTTTTGCTGCGACATCTGACATGGTGTTTCTCCTTTTGAGGTTACTGAGTTATAGTGCTATTATGTTAAAAAAATTGAATATTCGTTTGATTTATTCATCGGTTCATTGTCCCATTGTATCAATGATTCAATGAGCCGATGAACCAATTTGTTACATCGCCATTCCACCGTCCACGTTGATGGTCTGCCCTGTAATATAATTCGAATCTGCTGATGCAAGAAAACAAACCACTGCTGCCACTTCTTCCGGCCTGGCCAATCTCTTCTGTGGAATGACGGTCAAGATAGCTTCTTTTTGCTTTTCATTCAACTTTTCCGTCATATCTGTTTCAATGAAACCGGGAGCAATGCAATTCGCCTGAATATTACGAGAAGCGAGCTCTTTTGCAATAGATTTCGTGAATCCAATAACACCGGCTTTGGAGGCAACATAATTAGCCTGCCCTGCATTGCCTATAACACCCACGATTGATGAAATATTGATGATTTTACCCGACTGCTGACTCATCATCTGACGGCATACAGCCTTGGTAAAGTTGAATACACTTTTCAGATTTGTATTGACGACATCGTCCCAATCTTGTTCGCTCATTCGCATAAGCAATCCATCTTTAGTGATGCCTGCGTTATTCACCAGAATATCGATCCTGCCGAAGTCCTTAATTACATTCTGGACAACTTCATTGGATTGTGCGCTATTCGCTGCGTCGGACTGGAATGCTGCAGCTCTTCGACCCATCGCAATGAGTTCAACAACAAGTGCGTTGGCTTCATCCACTTTACTGCGGTACGTGAATACAACATCGGCGCCGGAGTGAGCCAGAGAGAGAACAATGGAACGCCCAATTCCGCGGGAACCGCCGGTGACGAGAGCAACTTTACCAGAGAGATTGTAGTTTGTCATTTGGAATCTTGTGATTTTGAAATTTGATAATTCTTCAATTCGGAATATCCATCTTTCCCCAGCACATATTCCAATTCGGCTTTACATGAATCGACCAGTGTTACATCGGTATCAACAACAATGGAACAGCACTTCGTTTTTCCATCCTGATAATCGTCATACGTCAGCACACCGTGATCCAAAGCGATAGGAAAGGCAACACAATAGAACGGTTTGATCTTCCATGGATCACTATACTTATCAGCACTCACAAGTTGTACACTGCATCGCCCATCCTTGCGCAGAAAGACACATTTATCGTTGAACACTTCGGTACTGACGGCAAAACCAGAAGGAAAATCGACATCCTCCTCCTGCTTGTTGTCGAACCAGACAGAATCGTTCGTCGTCTGCGTCTCATCCATCTGCAGTTTCACATCTTCCTTATGATCCATGATCACATCCCGATCGTTGGGATCGAGGTAGACACCGGACGAACAGCATGTCGTTTCACACTGATACGGACCGCAGCCTCTAGAAAATCCTTTTTCAAAAAGTACGGGGTCAATCTTATATTTGCCAATAACGAGTTCAGACATTATTACTTCACTTCCGTTGCCTTATCGACTCCGGCGATCTCCGCCGATGCCGTAATACGTTTAACAAGTCCTTGAAGCACTTTGCCAGGACCGACTTCTACAAATTTTGACGCACCGGCCGCAGCCATGTTTGTAACAGACTCTTCCCACCGCACCGGACTTGTTACCTGTTCAAACAGCAATGTGCGGATCTCATCCGCCTTCTGAACCGGCTTTGCCGAAACATTGGCATAGACCGGAATTTTAGTATCATGGATCGTTGTTGCGTCGAGCGCTTTTTTCAATTCTTCCTTCGCTCCCTGCATCAGCGGAGAATGGAACGCGCCACTGACCACAAGTTCCTTCACCAGCTTCGCACCGCGCTCTTTTGCCAGTTCCATGGCTTTGCGCACACCGGTCACAGAGCCGGAGATAACAATCTGTCCTGGCGAGTTGAAGTTTGCCGGCTGAACAACACCCGCTTCGGAAGCAACGTTCGTCACTTCGGCAACAACATTCGGATCGAGGCCGACAATTGCCGCCATCGTACCAGGATTCTCTTCTCCCGCCTTCTGCATCAACTCACCGCGAAGGCGGACGAGTTTGATCGCATCGGTGAAAGAGATCGCCCCTGCAGCAACAAGTGCTGAATACTCTCCAAGAGAATGTCCTGCAACCATCGCAGCGTCGGACGGTTTCAATAGATTCCACACCGCAACACTATGCAGAAAAATTGCCGGCTGTGTATTCTTTGTTTGTTTCAGTTCATCTTCCGGACCTTCAAAACAGATCTTGGACAGAGAAAAACCCAAGACAGCGTCCGCTTCATCAAAATACTTCTTTGCTTCGGGAAACTGTACGCACAGATCCTTACCCATGCCGACATACTGCGAACCTTGTCCTGGAAAAATATATGCTACGCTCATAAACAAAACATTTGTTAATGGTGAATGCAGAATTGAGGATGCAAAATATTCTTCATCCTACATTCTCAATTCTTAATTGTTCTTAGTATGCCCACTTCACATACACTGCGCCCCAGGTGTAGCCGGCGCCAAAACTTGCAAGGATCAGGTTCTGACCTTTTTTAACTTTGCCTTCGTGCCACCACTCTGAGAGACAAAGCGGTATTGTTGCCGCCGTGGTATTTCCGTATTTGTTTATATTGATCATCACTTTGGACTTATCCAGTCCCATCCGGTCCGCCGTCGCATCGATGATGCGAAGATTCGCCTGATGCGGAACGAGCCAATCAACATCCGCACCGGTGAGATTATTTCTCTGCAAAATTTCTGCAGAGACATCCGCCATCCCCATCACCGCCACTTTGAAGACCGACTTCCCGTCCTGAAAAATATAATGCAGTTTCTTCTCAATCGTTTCATGTGAGGGAGGATTGAGACTTCCGCCCCCTTTCATATAGAGAAAATCGCCGCCGCTGCCATCCGAATACAATTTATGATCGATCACACCGTGCACGCCGTCCGTTATCGGCTCTAGCAATACTGCCCCCGCGCCATCGCCGAACAGAATGCATGTGTTTCTATCCGTATAATCCAGGATGGAACTCATCTTATCCGCACCTACCACAAGCACTTTTTTATATGCTCCGGTCTCTACCAATTGCGTGCCGACAGAGATCGCATACACGAATCCTGAACACGCTGCCGAGATGTCGAATCCGAACGCTTTTTTAGCGCCGATCTTCTGTTGAAGCACGCACGCAGTAGCCGGAAAGAACATATCCGGAGTGACCGTAGCAAAGATGATCGCATCGATCTCATCTGCGGTGATGCCGCGGTTCTTCAGCAGCATCTGCACTGCTGGAACGGCGAGGTCGGATGTTGCACCATGTTCAAGGATTCTTCGTTCGCTGATACCCGTCCGCGTGCGGATCCATTCATCGTTAGTATCGACTAATTTTTCCAGTTCTACGTTGGTCATCACTTTTTCAGGGACATGATGTCCAACCGCGGTGATCGCTGCTCGTAATTTTGTCATCGTGCTTATTGTGCTTTCAATTTCTCTTGAATATGCTGATTGATTTTATATTGAATGACTTCTTCCGCTCGGAACAACATGTTTTTTATCGCTTTTGGAGGAGAGCCGCCGTGTCCGATAATGGTCACACCGTTCACGCCGAGGAGCGGAATTCCACCATGTTCTGTATAATCCATATCCTTGAATATCTCGCGGAGCGAACCGCGAAGGACGCCGATCATCAGTTTGTTGACGATGCTCTTGTCCGCAAATTTTTTAAACTGGAACTTGAGGTATCCCGGGATACTTTCCGCGAATTTCAACAGCACGT
>CAIVNT010000568.1 GCA_903907305.1 uncultured Ignavibacteriota bacterium | reverse complement strand
GGATCTCGTGTGCAACACCGGCGGCGAGTTCTCCCATGGCAGACATCTTCTCGTTCCGCTGCATCTCTATTTCCATTCTTTTTGTTTCCGTCAGATCTTTGATCACCAGGGTCCGTGCTTCTCTTCTGCCGCTGCTATCCATGGTCGAAGAGATGGAGACAGAAACAATGCGCTCCTGATCTCCCGGAATGCGGATCGGACGTTCGTGCGCACCGTCTGGAAGCGCCTGCAGAAGATCCATCACTGCGGTGAAATATCCCGGAACGTTCTCGGATGAGCGTCCTGTCACATCGGCCGCTGACAGACCGAAAAGGAGTTCAGCCCGAGGATTGAAAAGAGCGATCTTTCCTTCATCATCCAGAGAGACCACAGCATCATTCATATGTTCAAGAATGTCACCGGTGAGCGACCGGATGGACGAATATTTTCCGGAGATCATCTTTACATTTCGTGCTGAGACAATCACCAACAGGATCAAGAGAGCAAGGACGAGCATAACAATAGTGATAACAACAATTCTCCGCTGCATCCTGTCATCGATCGCCCGCAGTTCATCCATGGAAAGTCCGATCCGCAACACACCAACCGCCGCTCCGTCGACGGTGAACCGTTGGATCACTTCGAACGACATGCGGCCGTTGAATGATGACTCCCTCGTGATGAGCGTATCGCGTTCCATCACCAAACGGAGCAGAAGATCATTCACGACATTCGACATCTCTTTTACATCTTTTGTCGCAGCGAGGATCCCTTCGGAATCCTGAATCACCACGAAATCTATTCCGGCATTCTTTCCGAGATCGTTCACCAGTTTTCCGATGCCGATCTGTTTCCGGAAATCCACCAATTGACGGGCGTCCATATTCAACACGATCGCGCCGCCTGCTTTACTCGTCCGCCGTATGCCAACGGCAAAGCGATGACCGGTTCCGAAGCGCGGTTCTTTTAATCCGATAATGATCTCATCCTTTTCACCGTTCAGAATGCTGTTGAGGATAGCGCGGGAATTATTGTTCGGCAGCATATTCCCAGGACCTTGTCCGGGAGTGTGATTGGAAAGGATCTTGATCCCCCGTTTACTGAAGATGTTCACACGGAATATGCCGTTGCGCTGTGCGATGTTCGTGAGCATCGTGCCGTCCAGCATGCCAAGACTGTCCACTAACGCGATCATCCGGGCATTGTTCAATAATCGTTCACCGATCTGCGCTTCGATCTGATCTGTGGAAAGGACGATGTTGACACTGCTGTTTCCGATGGTCTCAGCAAGAGAGCGGGAATGTTCTTCCAAAACATGAAAAAATTCGAGGCGGCTTTGGCGGAGTTCAAAATACGCAGAGGAAAGCATCACCGCCGCAACGGCGACCGTTACGGCAATGATTGTTCGTGTCTTAATGTGTGAGAGAAATCGAAGCAATGGGATCCGTTTTACTTATAAGATGCAGAAAACATCCGTATGGATTCCGCTCAGAGAAATATATTTTAGAAAGGAACACCTATTTCTATCGTCACGGCATTATTTCTGTAACTGTAAAAGGCGTCATTTGAGCTATTTTGGATGAAATCCACTGCGGTTTTCACGGAAAATCCCTGTTCATCAAAATTTTTAATAATTCCCAAATTCAGATACGATCTCGTATCGATCCTTTGATCCGCAACATAGGTTCCGGCAAGATCATATGCGGCAAGGGAGGAATACAGCTTATTTTGTATCCCGCCGGAGATCTTTAAGGTAACAGATTCAGACAAAAGAGATGTCAGTGTGAGATTGGAATGGAGTCCCTCAAAACCGTAATGATCATCAAACAGTTCATCATCTGAAATAAATCCGTATGCAGAGCTGAGATACCGTGTCTGTTTTTGAATGTTCCATTGATATCGTTCCGTCACGCTCAATCCGATCTGGTCCGTCAGCCGCTGGCCGATCTTGACAATCCCGGTCATTTGCGTGACACTGGGCATCAATGATGAGAGTATCCCTTTCCGCATGGAACTTCCGGAGGATGACGGTGTTGATGAATAGAATTTTGAGCCAAGGTCCACCTGAATGATCGCCGTGGTCGTCGGCGTCAGAGCGAATGCTGCATGCTGGTAGATTGAATGTTCCGTATAGCTAAAATCTGCGAGTGAAGAGAAAGACATGGACAGTACAGTATATCCCCCTTTGGTGATCATCCAATCATTCAGCATCACTTTGTAATTCGTAAAGAATGTATAGACCGTGTGATCGAATACCGTGTATGCATCACGGCTCGTATTCGTTCCTGCATTCCCGCCGACCGTGAATGAATGTTCATTATCGTCACCAAAGAGAGTTGAATAATCCAGATTGAATGAATGAAATTGGTTCGTCCTTTCAAGAAGGGATGCATAGTAGATGAATGCGCCGTCGTAGAACAGATTCAGTTCCGACGCATTTCCTTCTAACGTATAACCGCCGTTCAGGCCGAATGAGGTGACAGAGCTTTTGAGTTGTTCAGCATTATTATTGACGTTATCGTCATACATGGTGCTGATGGACGATTCCATATTTACCTGCGCAGAGGCAAGCTGAAGAGTCATTACTGTGATCACTAATTTAAAAACAATTTGAGTATTCATTTTGTCCGTCCTTGTTGTCGTTTTCCAGATTGAATTGTTGTTGTTCCGTTTCCCCGGCGAAATCCCAGGCCTTGTTCTCTGTTGTCACAAATGCCGTCGCCGTTCGTATCGATAAACCGGTCATGCATACCACCGGATTGAACTTCCGTCGGATGAGCTTTCTCTTTTGCATCATCAACGCCGTTTGCGTTTAGGTCCTTATATTCTTTCGTCTCGATCTTCTTCACTGTCTGTTTTTTCTCTGCACCGGTTCCCTCTTGAGCGAATAGTACAGTTGTTGTTATGGCGATTGCTGTGATAATCATTGAAACTGCTTTCCATGTTCTCATGATCATCTCCCGCTCGGCCTGCGCGTTCGTCCTGTTTCCTGTCCTCCGGCAATGATCAGATCATATTCCTCCTGCGGAAGATAGTGAGGGACAAAGGTGATGCCTCGGAAGCGTAAATTCGCCGTGAACGAGCGAAGGTGGTTCCGTGAACCGCGCATGAGTTGTTCGTAGACATAATTGATGTCCTGATTATCTGTTGCAAGAGAGCGGTGCTGAAGATCAATGATGTCCACTTCTTCGATGATCGCGCCGACGGTAATCGCATCATTCGCCGATGTATTCCCCTTCAGCAGCAGATCATTGTAGAGATTCCGCAAGGATGTGTCCGTAAATTGACCAACACCATTGGCGCCAACGGGATCGTTCAATCCATAACGCTCGATCAGATAGAGCAGTGCGGACATATGGGTCTGCTCGCTCCCTTGGATATTTGTGAATGGACGAAGGTTCCATTTCGTTTCCATCTGTAGATACATATCCCGGGCAAGTTTCTCCTCTTCGCGCATAAAGACAAGCGCATCCCCTTCATCGGATGAAAGAGAATCGGCAGTTATGATATCCAATTCTTCTCTCATCAACGAGATCTGGACATCGGCACTTTCCTGTTCGTTCTGCACGATATTTTGTGATGCGGGATTATTCTCCGACGGTTCACAGCCGAGAGATGCCGCAAGGATGGCAATGGATAATGTAAGAGGGATTGAAGAAGTTTTCATGGTCGTGATCCTTTTATAGTATTTTTGTTAGTGTAGAGTCTGCGGAAAGTTCACACTCCCCGCAGACTGAAATACAATGTTACTTTTTGCTACCGCGATTCAAATTGCCTTTCGGTCCTGTTCCGTCACACACACCTCCACTGGTGCAGTTACCTGAACCGGCGCCGTAACCTGTTCCGTCTTTGGGGCCCTGACCGTTATTACCGGTGCCGTCTTTCTGTCCCATTCCTTTGCCTCTTTGACCGTTCCCCATCTTCTGTCCCTGATGAGTCCCAACATTATCGCAGATACCATCTCCGTCCTGATCGACAAAATACTGTCCGCTACCCTTTGGTGTGCCGGTCCCTTTGGACTGTGCATATGCAGAATCCGTGAACATGACGCCGAGTGCGAAAGCGACGACAAGTGTGAGTGCTGCGTTGATGATCTGTTTCATAAAACCTCCTGGTTGAGTGTGTTGTGTTGAGTGATTTGGTTAAGAACTAATTGCGTTCTGGTCATAGTATTACAACCGGCGTGCCAAACATTATTTTGAGGATTTGCTGAGGTTTATCGAAATTATTTTGAGAAACAGAATTTTGTTCGACAATATTGTCGAGGTGATTCGACATTTGTGTCGGATCAGTTAACGCAGCTTACCACTAAGACACGAAGGTACAAAGGTCCACTAAGACCAAAGAAATCGGATGAAACAAGCAAGGATGATCAGCGAAAGTGCTGTGCGATGATGACGGAGAGAGTTTCAACAATTACAAAATTACTTTACGCCCCATTTTTTCAGACGATAGCGGAGATTGCGTTCGGAAAGTTTTAGTTGGTTGGCTGCCTTTGACTGATTGTTACCGTGAATTCTCAATGCTTCAAAAACAAGATCCTTTTCCAATTGCTCGACCTGCTCATCAAATGATTGAGCGTTCGACCTTTGCGCAGTAGTTTCATTCGATGAACCGCGCACCACGAGCGGAATATCGGTTGATATGATCTGGTCACCGCGGGAGAAAATGACTGAACGCTGGACGATGTTCTCCAATTCACGCACGTTTCCGGGATAGTCGTACCGGACGAGAAATTCCCACGCTTCTTTTGAGAACGATAATTTTTTCCGTTTGTGTTCCTTTGCGAAATGGACGAGGAAATGCTCCAGCAGCAGAGTGACATCATCGCGTCGATGACGCAGCGGCGGTATCTCAATTGTTACGACATTCAGCCGATAATAGAGATCGTCACGAAATTTTCCGGAAGCAATCGCTTTTTCAAGATCCTTATTTGTGGCGGCGACAACACGCACATCTACGGAGATAGTTTCGGATCCGCCGACACGTTCAAACTGCTGTTCCTGAAGCACACGCAACAAACGTACCTGCGTTGCAGGTGAGATATCCCCGATCTCATCAAGGAAGATCGTCCCTCCATCTGCCAGTTCGAACCGTCCTCGGCGCTGTTTTTCGGCACCGGTGAAGGCGCCCTTTTCGTGACCGAACAGCTCGCTTTCGAGAAGATTATCATTCAATGCGGCGCAATTGACGGCAATGAACGGCTTACTGCTGCGGGGACTATTGAAATGAATTGCGCGCGCGATGAGTTCTTTTCCGGTGCCGCTTTCACCTCGGATAAGGACGGGAGCTTTTGTGTGGGCTACTCGAGAAGCAGTGGAGAGAACTTCCTGCATCGGAGCAGAATGTGAAATGATCTCGGTAAAGGATAATTTTTCCTTCAGTTGTTCGCGCAGATTCTTATTCTCTGTGATCAATTGGCTCCGCTCCTGAACACGGCGGATGAGAAGGTCGATCTCATCCAATTCGATCGGCTTGCTGAGGTAGTCGTAGGCTCCGGCGCGCATCGCATCCACGGCACCTTCGATCGTGCCGAACGCCGTCATCAAGACCACCACTGTTTCGGGATCGATCCGTTTGATATCCTGTAACAAGTCGAAGCCTGTTCTTCCGGACATCTTATAATCTGATAACACGAGATCGAAATGGTGTGAACGGACAACGGATACCGCTTCTTCCGCAGACGATGACTGATGGACCAGATATTTCTTCTTTTTCAAATACCCGAAAAGCACTTCGCGCTGTGTCGCTTCGTCATCCACGATCAGGATCCTCATCAACTGCCCGGTCATACTGAACTCCATCGTTCCAACAGCATCTCTTGTGCGCGGGATCGGACGGCAGTGCGCAGAACTGCACTTCCACACTTTTGGTCAAATGCATTACACTGTTCGTCAATCACCGCTTGAGCCTTTTCTCTTGTACCCGCATCCCTAAGACGATCGGTCATCCGAACGCAATATTCCGTTACCAACTTCTTCTGCCGGGAGACAGGAAAAGTTTCAAACATCATTGCATCGGTCAATTCATCAAGCATGGGATCCTTTACGAATAATAGAGCAGCTATATTTTCTTTGTGGCAATAGACTTCCGAGTACCGAATCCAAACATCCGTTTCAGAGCAGAAAGCAACGGACATTGTGTGCAGAAATTTGTTGCCGACATCATAACTAACATCATTCCCATCACCGCGACCATATGTTCCTGAAATCCGCCCGATGCATACATGACCAACTCGAACACACCGAGACCGGCAACCAAACTGCGCGCAATTTTCCTGATCGTTCTTTTAACGGACACTTCAGCTGTCATGGACTATTTTACCCCTTTTTCTTTGAGATACTGGTCAAAATTCTTCTTGGAATACTGATCCTCGCGGATGTACGAAAGCACATGCATGAACATCGCCGGTTCGGAATATCCCGGCAGAACGGTGATCGCCTCACCTTTTGATGTCATGAAGAGCGTTGCGGGATATCCGTCAATCTTCATTCCCTGAGCGAATTCGGCAGGATTCATCTTTTGGCCCGCATAGGTGACCTGTTCATTCCCTTCAGCATTCAATTTAATGATGACGAAATTCTTCTCAAGATACTCTTTCACTTTTTTATCTTTATAGGTGACAGTATCCATTGTTTTGCACCATTTGCACCAGTCTGTATAGACATCGACAAGGACCTTTTTACCGGACTTCTTTGCTTCGGCGATGCCGTCGTTATATTTTTTCCATTGCAGATCTTTGGCGTTACCGATATTAATGAACGCCATTACAATCAATAACCACATGATACTTTTCATAGAGTCCCTAATTTTAATTATTGGATTCCCGACAGGAGCTCCGCTTTTTGGGGTCCCGCAAGGCGGAGTCCAAAAGAGCGGGACATTTGGCCAAAGGCCACGTTGTGGGAATGACATATTCAGTTAAATGAATGCTGAGGTGTGATCAGGTTACAGCTTGGGCATGTCGTAAAGACCGCCGGCGTTGACCACATCCATATATCCTGCGTTTTTTAAAAGACGTGCACCATACGCACTGCGAGCCCCGGAGGCACAGTATAATACGACCGGTGAATTCTTGTCGCCGAATTCATCGATCCGCGCCATCATTGAATCGACGGGAATGTTCACTGCGTTCGGATATGCTTCTTCGCTGAATTCTTCCGGTGTGCGGACGTCAAATATTTTTGCTCCTGCTTTGATCTTATCTGCGATTGTTGCCATGTGGTGCTCCTTGGTATTAATTGACTGTTATTGTTTTTTTAAGGTCATTCATGGATCCTTCGACTCCGACAAACAACGTCGTCGCTCAGGATGACTAGTTTAGTGTTAAGCGCTGAAATTCCAGCCGGGGAACCAGCGCGCAGCGGAATATCCTCCCGCAATATTATACACTGACATCACTCCGGATGCTTTCAGGATCTGCAACACCGTGTGTCCGAGGAAACCGTCTTTGCTTAAAAGATAGATCGTCCTGTCCTTCGGAATTTCATCCAGTCTGTCTCGCACCTCATCCGCAGGAATGTGAAGCACATCCGCGAGCGGTGCTTTCCCCTGCTCACCCAGTGTGCGAACGTCAAGAATCAGTCCAATGTTCCCTGCCCGTTCACTCAAAACTTCGTTCGGCGTCTTGAGCGGACTGTATCCGCTGATATGATTGAGTCCGACGAACGATGCCATGTTCACGGGATCATTCGCGGTATTGAACGGCGGAGCATACGCAAGATCGAGTTCGGATAGATCTTCGAGTGTCATCTTTCCATGGAGAGCCGTTGCGAGAACATCGATCCTTTTCTCAACGCCTGCTTCACCGTATGCCTGACCGCCGAGGAGTTTTCCACTCTTCATCTCATAGACGATCTTGAGTGAGAGCGGTTTTCCGCCGGGGAAATATGATGCATGATCATCTTTGAACAGATATGCGACGCCGTAGGTGAATCCGGCATCGCGCGCCGCCTTCTCGGAAAGTCCTGTTGACGCAGCTGTTCGATCGAATAATTTTACAACGGAAGTGCCGAGTGCACCTCGGTATTTCATGGAACCGCCGAGTGCATTCGTTCCGGCAATGCGTCCCTGTCTGTTCGCAGGTCCGGCGAGCGGAATACGCACTTTTTTGCCATGAATTTTATTGACGATCTCCGTCATATCACCGGCACCAAAGATGTCCGGATCGGATGTGCGCATTGATTCATCCACCACCAATCCGCCGCTCGGTCCTATCTCCAGTCCAGCGGATTTTGCGAGTGTCAATTCGGGACGGACACCGATGGAGAGCAGAACAAGATCTGCTTGAACCGACGAGCCGTCACTGAGTGTCACGGAATTTTCTTCAACCGAAGAAAGGCCGACCCCTGTCATTACTGAGACCCCTTTTTCCTGAAGTCCCGATTTGATCATCGCACCAAATTCCGGATCCATCAGGATCATCACCTGCGGAGCAAGTTCAACAACGGTCACATGGATGCCGCGGGCATGAAGCGATTCCGCCATTTCGAGTCCGATAAAACCGGCGCCGGCCACTACGGCAGTTGCCGGTTTCTTCTCTTCGATGAATTTGTGAATGCGGTCCATATCGGGAATGGTCCACAATTTGAAAACGTGTTCATTGGCAATTCCCTGCAGCGGGGGAACAATAGGAGAACTGCCCTGCGCCAGAATGAGTTTGTCGTATGAAAGGGATTCTTCTCCTTTAGGAGTTTTCACGAGAACACAGTGATTTTCACGATCGATACTGACCGCTTCGGTATTCACTCGGACGTTCACACGGTATCGGCTGAAGAATCCTTCGGGAGTCTGAAGCAACAGACTTGATCTGCGCTGAATATCGCGGCTGATGAAATACGGAAGACCGCAATTGGCGAAACTGACATATGGTCCTTTTTCAAGGATTGTTATCTCGGCGGATTCGTCCAACCTGCGGATGCGGGCTGCTGCTGTTGCACCGCCGGCAACGCCGCCAATGATGAGGATATTCTTATTTGAAATGTTCATTTTATGTTGTTTTCAAGATCGGGATGTCAATGACTCTGTTGTGGAGTAAATCTCTGAATGAATTCATCTGTATGATGCATCTGAGCGCCTATTGGATTCAGGTATTTATTTAAATTTACACATTATTGAGCGATCGATACCCCTTTTGATGGTTATATTCCTCATGATCGATCGAAAAAGCACAGGTCGCCCCTGCGGGGCTTAAAATGACAAAAGCTTCAACAAAGGAACAAACAGGCTGCCCCTATGGGGTTGTTAAAGGAAAATTAATTCGGGAGAATATATATATGAGTCATTATGGGATATTTATCTCCGCCGAAGAATGTATTCATTGATCAAAAAGTAATTTTCGTATTTGTTCTATTTCTTGAATCTTATTCAGGACAAGTGCATCTTATATAATAGAGGGAATTACAAATAGAGGGTTTATGGCAAATTTTTGGGATGACCGATATTCCGCGGAAGAATATATCTTCGGCAAAGAACCGAATGTATTTTTCAAATCTGTGATAGACACATTGAAACCGGGAAAGATCCTGGTCCCCGCTGCGGGTGAAGGGCGCGATGCTGTGTATGCAGCGACACTCGGATGGGATGTCTACGCGGTCGATCAAAGTATTACAGGAAAAGAAAAAGCGGAGCGCCTTGCGGCCGAACGAGGTGTGAGCATTCACTACACTGTTCAATCGATCGCAGAGACAGATCTGAGTGACGGAACATTCGATGCCGTTGCACTGATCTATTTTCATCTCCCGCCGCCGCTCCGTCAGGAACTTCACCGGAGACTCCCGTCTGCATTGCGTCCGAACGGTACGGTGATGATCGAAGCATTCACTCCACGGCAGATCGGCAACACATCCGGCGGACCGACTGAGCCGGAACGGCTGCTGACGAAAGAGATTCTTATGAGTGAACTTGGCACGTTGAAGATCAATCAATGTGAAGAAGTGACGACGATTCTTGCCGAGGGGACGGGACACGCCGGCACCGCAAATGTTGTTCGGTTTATCGGTAAAAGAGCGCATTCGTAGATCAAATTACTAGAAGCCATCTCACAATACAATTGTCATTCCCGCACGTCTTGGCGGGAATCCATTAAACTGGACCCCCGATAGAAGCTCCGCCTTTTGAGTCCCGCAAGGCGGAGTCCCAAAGGCGGGGCATTCGGGGGTGACATTTGTATTTTTGAGATAGTTTCTAAGATCTTGGCAGTATAACGTCATTCGAACTATGAGAACCGCATCATATGAAAAGCATTCCGTATTGTCTCATGCAATTACAATAAATATTCTTTTCAAAAGGATATTTCAATCAGATTCTTTTCATCATGTGCAGTTATCCGTTATCATTAAACTTTTCTCTCTTTGTCTTCGTCCAACTACTGATATGCATTATGAACAATCAGGAGGAGATATGTTGAAGAGTGTAGTGATTCCATTCACACTATTTGCGATCATCGGATTGACCGGCTGCAGTTCGGAAGAATATACACGACACGGATACAGCCGTTCCACGGATGCCGATACATCCCGCATGACAATGAAGGATGTGCTGGCGATGACCGCATCCGGAGTGACTGACAGTGTGATCATCTCGATGATGAACACCACCGATACGTGGTTCCGTCTCACTCCGCAGAATGTCGTTGACCTGAAAAACGCCGGAGTGAGTGATACTGTGATACAGGCAATGATGGAAGCACCACCCACCGAGAATCAAAGTGAACGGACAGTGATTGTGGATCGGTATTATCCCGGGGGGCCGTTCATGTGGTATGGCTGGAGATATCCTCATCGGTTCCATCCGATGGTCTCCGTTCGGGTCCATTATCCATCCGGCCACCATCACCGGGTACGGCGCTGATCTATGTGAGCAATCAGCAGCTGGAAGAAGTTAGAGGCCATCTCAAAAACAAATATCATATTTGAGATACGCTCTAGGAAAATATCAGTGTAAGTATGATAGTTCTTTCCGATTATCTCTTCCGTTCGCGGTACGCAGCCATCATCCCTTCTTTACATTCAGGACAGATTCCGTGCGTGAGTTTCGCCCCTTCCTTTTCGGTGAGATATTGTTCGACAGGAATCCACTCATTCTCTTCTTCTGTTCTGTATTTTTTACAGTGCGAGCAGATCGGAAGGAACCGTTCAAGATTGCTGATGCGGCGTTCTTCTTCT
>CAIVNT010000567.1 GCA_903907305.1 uncultured Ignavibacteriota bacterium | reverse complement strand
CCGCGGCGTATCTCTACGCGTTCCGAAACGACACCCGATGTGATCGCTGCTCCTGTAGCGGAGACGGCAAAAGCTTCGGCACTGTTCACTCCGTTACCGGCGATGGAACCGGAACCTGCGATCAGTCGATAGAGTACACGGATGGTAGCGCCGGGCGAGATAGAATCGGCGATGCTCCAGTGCAGCACCTTCTTTCCGGTGGGATCGCTGATCCTTGTAGAATCGATGAAGGTCGATCCTTTGTAATATGAAAATCCGAACGGTATTCTGTCATCCACGACCAAATTGCGGGCAATATCTGTCGGACTGAGATTCGTGATCGTCAGGATGTACGTTGCAATGTCGCCGATCTCCACAACTTTGCGGATTGCCTGTTTTTTCATCCTCAGGTAGGGAATAGAAGTAACCACAGTTGAACGGCTCAACGAATCCTTGTCCGAGGTTGAGATACCACCGGCCCATTCTGTTTTCGCAATATTTGTGAAGCTGTGGACACCTGGAGTGATATCGGGACGAATCATCGTAGTGATCGTTACAATAATGGAATCCTTCGTCGAAAGACTGTCAAAGAGGAATTCCGCTCTCTTTAATGAACGATTGTATCGTAATGAGTCCTTCGAATGGATGTTCCCGGATCGGTACTGAATGAAAGACGAACCGAGATATTTCACATCATCGGGTAAAGGATCGGTGAAAATGATACTGTCAGCCCCAACCGGTTCATTGTTCATGATCCTGACGCTGTATGTGACCGTATCGCCCGGAATTCCTGTTTGTGACGAAACATTTTTTCGAATAGAGAGCGGCTGCAGTGCGGTGACGGAAGTGAGAACAGAATCTCTAATGGTAAAGAACTCATTCCCGGAGACACCTCCCAGATTATTTACTGTAACGGTGTGGTGGATCGAATCGGATACAATACCGGTCACTGTGAGTGCGATGGAAGAGAGCGAGTCGAACTTGCCGAACTGCCATAAAACGATATGCTTCACCGAATCGTAGATGCCGCCTCCCGTTGCTGAAACGAAGCGGATGAAGGGATGGAGCGTATCTCGAATCACCGTATTGGTGGTGGAAAGAGTTCCCGTATTGTTGAACGTGATATCATAGATGACGGTGTCACCTATTTCCGCACGAGCTGGTCCATTCAGACTGAATGATACTGAGGGATTCAATACGATCGGAATATTAGCGTTCATCACATATTGACCGGCATTCTGGTCCGCGACTTCTATGGAACCGGTCAATTGAGGATGCCGCAATGCAATTTTATACTTTCCCTGCGGGATCTCATGGAAGTGATACGTGCCTGAACTGTTTGTCTGTGAAGAATCGATCGCATATTTAAAATCATCAAGATCGGATGATTCTGATCTTGGGTTATGCAATGAATTCAGATCGATAACGAGGATCTCCAAGCCTGATGCCGGAACGGGTGTGTGTGATATTGAATAATATATTGTTCCGGAGATTGAATTCTTATTCGGAGTTGGAAGATCGCCCGTACCGCTGATGGTCACGGGAAGATTCGTTTGAATAGTGACCAATTCACCATAGACATTGGACATAGTGATCGTCACACGAAAACTGTCGCTTTTCGATATAGCAATGAGATATTGCCCATCTTCTTTTGTGATGAAAGAACCGATGAGTGAATCGGTCGTAAGTGAATACGCTTTTACCAATGCACCGTTCACAGGATTACCATCCTGATTTGTCACAACACCGGAGATAGCTCCTGGAAAATACAATACTTTCACCGTGTCCGATGCTTTGCATCCCCGTCCGTCATCTGCCGACCCGATAATGTTTGCTTCAATGATCTTATTCCCGCCGAAAATGACCGCTTTAACGGAATCTTTTACCCAGCCGTCTTTTGTATACAATACACGCGACTGTTGTCCGTTCGAGAACGTTCCCGCATCGCTGGTCAGGACGATCGGTGTTCCGTCGGGTTTGGCCATACCAAGTGAATTCTCCATACGAACGGTGATTATTGCATATTCTTTTCCGTTTCCAACCACCATATTCGGTTCAGAGGTGACGATAACTCTGCACGTCGGATCCGTTTTCGCCGTGAACATCGCAAATGAAGATTGTTCACGGGTCTGATCAGTGGTCATCGAGACAATATTCAGCATCTTCTCATTCTCGAACATCGAATGTGCTAATCGTGCGATCACAAAGAATGAATCCGCTTCGCCGGCTTCCAGGCGTGTTTTGTGATAGGTGAGGATGTTTTCATTCCTTGAAAGACCTGAGGTATACGACTGTATCTCAAGTCGATTCAGAATAGTATCGTTGAGAATAACATTCGATATTGCGGTTGCACGGTTGTTACGGATCCGGACCGTATATGTCAGCGTG
>CAIVNT010000566.1 GCA_903907305.1 uncultured Ignavibacteriota bacterium | reverse complement strand
TCATCATCATCCTATAACATACTGAACCGTGTTTCTGCTGCAATACCCCGTTGGGGGTATTGTCATTCTTCACGGAATCGGAAGTGAAACTGTCATCACCGATCCGGTACGATCGTCGCTTTCCAAAGAAAAACGAGCGCCGATCTCTTCCGCCCGGCGTTTCATATTGGGAATCCCGTTACCGTGAAGCATGGAATTATTCCGTTGTTTCTTTCTCTTCCCATCATTGCTCAACTGAACCGACAACGTTCCATTCACCTGTTCAATGCGCACTTCAATATTCCTCGCTGTCGAATGGTTCGTGGCGTTCGACAATGCTTCTTCTATGATCCGCAACAGATGAAGACCTTGAATGGACGATAATATCAGTCCATGCGGATATTCACGGATCAGATGAAAAGTAATTTTTTTCCTGAACTGCAGATGCTTCAGGATCATTGCATTCACCGAATCGGCGAAATCATCGGCACTCATTTCGACCGTTTTCAACACCAGGATCGTTTCCCGTAACTGCGACATGCCGGCACGAGCTTCTTTTGTAAGCAACTGCAGGGTCTTCTTCGTTTTTGATTTGGATGTTTCAAGATAGCGTTCCGCAAGATTCAATCCGGAAATGATCCCGGCGATATTTGAACCGGTGCTGTCATGCAGATCCCGAGATATCCGTTCACGTTCTGTGTTCACTTTTTGCTGTACTTCTATCTCGCGCAGTTGCTGTTTCAATTTTCTCTGCGACACGAAGCGGACTCCAAAAGAGAACAATCCCATAACGGTGAATGAACTGATGAGCATGAACCACCACGACCTCCAGAACGGCGGATGTACCACAATGCGGATGTGCAGTTCATTCTCCCCCCATTCGCCCTTCTGCGTCGACGTCTTCACTTCAAAGAAATATTCACCGGAGGGAAGATGTGTATAGTGCGCCGTCCGTTGATGATTTGAAGGATAGACCCAATGATCATAGAATCCTTTCAAACGGTACGCGTAGGATGTCTTTTCCGGGAAACGAAAATCCAGCGATGTAAAATCGATGGACAGAGCCTGCTGCTCATACGTTAGGTGGATCTCTTGGGGTGATGTTATTGTTCCCGATCGAACAGACGGATCCCCGGGAGAGATCGATTCATAATTGATCCGAAGGTCCGAAATGACAAGTGAGCTTTGCCGGATGGTCGGCACAATGGATTCCGGGCGGAACATCACCGCACCGCCGATGCCGCCGAAGAACATTGTTCCGGATGAATCTTTAAAGAATGAATTCTGCGAAAACTCAATGAAATCCAAACCGTCTTCCTTCCCGAACGAGTGGAATTTCTTCGATCGCGGATCAAAACACGAAAGACCGAAATCGGTGCTCATCCACATTCTGCCGTACGAATCTTCCATGATGCCGTAGACGACATCATTGATCAATCCATCGGAAGAATTATACCGGGTGAATTTTTTGTTCTTTTTATCGAAAACGCTGACACCTCCGCCAAGCGTTGCGATCCAGATATTCCCGGCATGGTCCTCTGTTGTTGAGGCGACAATAGCATAACTGAGACTCGTGGAATCGTCCTCTAAAGAGCGATAGAACTCATAGCTTCCGGTCCGCTGATCAAATGAAAATACTCCCGATGATGAAGCGATCCACAGATTCCGGTCTCGATCTTCGTTAACATGAAGAATGTAGGACACCTCTTTTTTTAACACTGAATCCATCAATGTGATGTGCGTAAATCTCTTTGTTACAGGATCAAATGAACAGAACCCCCCGGATGTTGTAATACGGATCATTCCATTAGTGCTCTCAAAAACAGAACTCACGCTGTTATTCAAAAGACTTGAACTATCGTGCGGTGATCGAAGGAAGTGCTGTATCGAATTGGTCCGAGGAGAAAAGTGATACAATCCGCCCGGTCTCGAACCCATCCAGATGCCGCCCTTGGAGTCCTCCAGTATATCGCTGATCATAACATTGTTGAATACATCCTGCTTCCATGGTGCCGGTCGCTGAAATCGAGTATCATCCTTCCGGAATCGATACACTCCCCGCTGTGTCCCGAACCAGTACTCCCCTTTTGCATCCTGAAGAATCGACCAGACAACTCCATCTGAACCCAAATATTTTTTATCGATAGTATGAAACACTTCTTTCGCCGGATCATATTTCCGTACACCGTTTCGCAGCATTCCAAT
>CAIVNT010000565.1 GCA_903907305.1 uncultured Ignavibacteriota bacterium | reverse complement strand
GGCACACCAACTTGACGAGCAAGCAAGATATGTTCTTTTGTCTGCGGCATCGGTCCATCTGTGCCGGCAACGACAAGAATAGCACCGTCCATCTGCGCAGCACCGGTGATCATGTTCTTCACATAGTCAGCGTGGCCGGGGCAGTCAACGTGTGCATAGTGACGGTTTTCCGTCTGATACTCAACGTGTGCTGTTGCGATTGTAATACCGCGTTCGCGTTCTTCAGGAGCATTATCGATTGAATCAAATGTGCGTACGGAAGACAAACCTTTTGCTGACAGCGTCATCGTGATCGCTGCAGTCAAGGATGTCTTACCGTGATCGACGTGTCCAATCGTTCCGATGTTCACGTGTGGCTTGCTGCGGTCAAATTTCTCTTTTGCCATGAGGATTTCTCCTTATTTAATGTGTGATTGATTAATACTAATTTTCTAAATCTACGCGTTCTTCCCTTTTACCTTCTCGATGATCGCTTCTGAGACAGATTTCGGAGTCTCATCATAGTGATCGAACTGCATTGTATAGAGCGCACGTCCTTGTGTCATTGAACGGAGCGTTGTCGAATAACCAAACATTTCAGACAACGGAACCATTGCTTTGATCACTTGCGCATCTTTGCGAGGAGTAATACCTTCGATCTTTCCACGGCGGGAGTTCAAATCACCCATGACATCGCCGAGATAATCTTCGGGAGAAACAACTTCGACAGCCATAATCGGTTCCAGAATCACAGGATTTGCTTTTCGAGCACCTTCCTGGAATGCCATAGAACCAGCGATCTTGAAAGCCATTTCTGACGAGTCAACATCATGGTATGAACCATCGATCAATTTCACTTTAATATCTTCCACAGGATACCCTGCGAGAATACCATTCTTCAACGCTTCCTGAATACCGGCAGAAACCGGTTTGATAAATTCGCGGGGAATAACACCACCCACGATAGCATCTTCAAATTCGTATCCTTTTCCTTTTTCGTTCGGTTCGAGCTCGATCCACACGTGACCAAACTGTCCCTTACCGCCGGATTGACGAACAAATTTTCCTTCTTGAGTAACCTTTTTGCGAATGGTTTCTTTATATGCAACCTGGGGCTTCCCAACATTCGCTTCAACTTTGAATTCACGTTTCATACGGTCAACGAGAATTTCAAGATGCAACTCGCCCATACCACCGATGATTGTTTGACCGGTCTCTACGTTCGTTGTAATACGGAACGTCGGATCCTCTTCGGCAAGTTTGGACAAGGCCTCACCCATTTTTTCCTGGTCAGCTTTTGTCTTTGGCTCGATCGCCTGATGAATAACAGGTTCGGGGAAGATCATTTTTTCGAGAATGATTGACTCATCCTCTCCGCACAATGTATCACCAGTACGGGTATTTTTAAATCCGATTGCAGCCAGAATATCACCTGCATAGCCCTCATCAACATCTTCACGATGGTTCGCATGCATTCGAAGCACGCGACCAATACGTTCCTTTTTGTCACTAACGGAGTTATAAAGATATGATCCGGCCTTAACGGTTCCACTATAAACTCGGAAAAACGTTAAACGACCAACATAAGGGTCCGTCATGATCTTAAACGCGAGCGCTGTAAATTTTTCGTTGTCTGCAATCTTGCGCGAGACGGTATCCTTCATATTCGGATGATGCCCTGTGATCATTCCGCCCTGAATATCCAAAGGTGACGGGAGGAAGTTCACGACAGAGTCGAGCAGCATCTGCACGCCTTTATTCTTAAAGGACGAACCGCAAAGAACAGGGACAATCGATACTTTCAAGGCCGCTCTACGAAGAACAACAAGCAGTTCTTTTTCGGAGATCTCTTTTCCCTCAAGATATTTTTCCAACAAAGAATCATCTTCATCAGAAACAGCTTCCAACATTTTTGTACGATATTCCGATGCCTGCGCCTGCAGATCATGCGGAATCTCAATTTCATCCCATGTCATTCCATTATTCTCATCATGGAAGATGTGCGCTTTCATGCGAACGAGATCAATTATTCCTT
>CAIVNT010000564.1 GCA_903907305.1 uncultured Ignavibacteriota bacterium | reverse complement strand
GTCGATCCCCTCTATGACTATTTAGCGCAGCATGAGAATGAACCTGAGATACATTCATTGCTTAAAAGAGTGCAGCAGGATGTTATTCTGTGCACACCTGACAGCAATATGCCGGCATCAGTTGCGGAAAAAAACTGGAGCATTCGGGTAGCATCGTGTTACGGACCGATTCGAGAAGTGGAAGTGCTTCATGACCTTCTGCTTGATTGTTTTGCCTTGGACCCGTCATTGAGTCCATCCGATATTCTCGTCGTAACACCGGATATTGCTCTCTATGGACCATTAGTGCAAATGGTGTTTGAAAGTGCAAAAGAAAAAGCAGGAGTCGGTATCCCTGTGACCATTTCAGACCAGTCAGTACTTTCAGAGAATGCTGTTGCAGGATTTGTAAGGGACATGCTTGATGCTGTCAGTGGCAGATTTGAAGCATCGCGGATCATTCCGCTGTTTGAAACAGTCTCTCATTTGTCGGGTAATCCCATAAATGCTAATGATCGCGATCAGATGATCCGCTGGTGTATGAACAGCGGAATACGATGGGGATACGATGAGACATCAAAAAAGAAATATCAGCTTCCTGTGAATGAACTCTTTTCCTGGCAATACGGTATTGACAGATTGATCGCCGGAGTAGTGATGGATGACGATGCCGCAATGTCCGATGGATTTCTCCCCTCACCGGAAGTATCCGGATCGAATGCTGCATTGCTGGGACGACTTGCAGAATTTATCCATTCATTGGGATCACTTGCGGCACGTATCGGAGAATCACATACAGTCGGCGAATGGAATGTCATACTCTCAACAGTGATCAATAATGTATTGGGAACTGACCATGATCAGGAAGAGAGCGAAAATGAAACTGCGGATACGGTCCGTAGCGCGTTAACGTCAGTACGCGAACGCGCGGAGATCTCCGGAGCGAGTAAGCGGGAGATCCCGTTTGTCGTGCTTATGCAGAGTCTTGTTGATGAGATCGATCAAGCCGGCGGAACAATGGGATTTCATAACGGGAAAACAACAGTAGCGGCAATGTTGCCGATGAGATCGATACCATTCCGTATTATAGCAATGGTAGGTATGAACCATGGACTCTTCCCGCGTCGAACAGGTCAGCCGGAATTCAATCTGATCAGACATGACCGCCAGAGGCCCGGCGACCGTGACGTTTTGAAAGGGGACAGGTACCTTTTTCTTGAAACGATCCTTGCTGCCAGGGATCGGTTGATCATCACCTGGAGCGGTTTCGACCCGGGAAACGGATCCGAAATTCCCCCATCAAATCTTGTCGATGAATTGGTGTCGCATCTCAACAGGGAATATTGTCTGACAACAACAGACGGTGAAATGCAAAGCGCAGGAGATACCGTCCTAGTAAAATACCCGTTGCATCCATTCTCGGCACGGTACCGTTCTTCACATGCTGATAACATCCTGCTTAATACCTGGAACCGCGGATGGTTCAACCAATCACTCGAAAAGATAAAGAAGACGTCGATGTTCGATTGGGAACTTCCTCAAGTAGCAGTGAGAACAGAACCAACGATCGATGGCGGCCGGATATATGATTCTCTTGCTGACCCGATGGATACAATTCTGAATGCCTGTCGGATCGAACAATCCAGGAAAGAGAATCAGATAAAAGACAGTGAACCATTTATTCTCGACCATCGTGAGAATTGGGATGTACGGAAAGCGATCCTTAATGAATTATTGTTCAATGATACCGATGCTGTTAAACGACTGAGCGCAAATGCAGAGCTTCCCCCGAATGCTCCCGGCGAAAAGATCGTTACGGAACACCGGCGGAAAGTGGAACACCGAATTCAAAAACTACGGTCAATACAACATGAGCCGGATTTCCGTTCTCATCGCGTCGATGTGTCCAACATTGATGAACGTTTTGTTATGGAGATCGAACAGATATCGATTCAAAAGGATAATGCTGTTATTATTGACCTCGGAAGGACAAATCCTAAACGGAGATTGAATATTTGGATCACTCATCTGTTCCTGAATCTTGAACTGCCGGTCAGAACATTGATGGTGACACTCGATAGGACAGTCATTCTACCACCCATCAATAAAGCTGAGGCGATCACGCAGATCAGGAATCTTCATGAACTTTCACTGCAGGCATATAGGAGGCTCTTGCCGTTCATTATTGATGTGTCATGGGCGTTTTTTGAGAAACCCGGTCCGAAAGTAAAGAACCTCGATGAGTTTGCCCGGACGAATGGTTGGAAAGTATTGAAAGCTATTTTAGGTCTGACCTATGGCGAAAGCAATAGAAAGAGCGGGAATTACATTGACGCATTCAGAGAGGCGCAAAACTGGGACGAAGCGATGAAAAGCATTCCCGGTGGAGAGATGGTCTTTAAAGAGACAGCGTATCAGGTCTTCGGAATGTATGCCAAGCTGGCGGAGGAACAGAAATGAGCAAACAAAAGGAAACAATGGAATCTTTGGACATCAAAACTCTTCCGCTCGATGGAACTGTTTGCATCGAAGCGAGTGCGGGCACAGGAAAGACCTATACGATCGGTTTGATAGTGCTTCGTCTTGTGATGGAACAGGGACTTGATGCGGCGAAACTTGCCGTTGTTACTTTTACGGAAGCTGCCGCCGGTGAATTAGCAGAGCGGATCGCTGAGTTTCTCCGAATAGCACGTGATTATGCAATCGATCAGATGCAGAAAGATCAACCACGTCAGCAGTCGAAGGAGTCGAAGCATAGTATCATCTATGAACTGGTCGATGCAGCAATTTCGAAGGAAGGGGAAAAAGTCATCGTCCGTCTCAACGGAGCCTTGCTTAATTATGATCTTGCACAGATCATAACGATACACGGATTCTGTCTGAGACTGTTGAATGATTTTGCGTTCGAGACGGGTAGCGCGTATGGAGTGGAATTTGTCAAGGACCAGGATGCACTCATCAATGAGATCCTTGCGGATTTCTGGAGGCGGGAGATCTCTGTTCTTTCACCAGAAGTATTCAGACTTCTTGGCGATGTAACGCCGCATACGATGGGGGAATACTACGACAGTTTCCTGAAGCATCCGCATCTTGAGGTAAAGGGACCACAACTTGATAAACGTGTTATAGAACAATATGCTACGTCATATGCATCTATACATCAACAATGGATTGACTCGTATGATGAAACCAATAAGATACTGACGGAAGACGCAAACCGATTCAGTCAAACATCAATGAAGATCTCCCGTATCCCAACATATATGGATGATGTTGACAATGTTTTTACCAGTGGGAAGATCAACAGGGAAGTGATGGAGGTTTTTTCGACACGTAAACTTCAGGAGTGTTTGAAATCTGGTTCGAAATATTCAATTCCATCGATCAAGTATCTTGAAGCAATCGATAGTTTTTTGGATACATATGAAACACTTCCCGACAAGATCACAGCGCATTTCATGAGATTGGGTTATTCATACCTACGGAAGGAATTGGTCTCACGAAAGAAAGAATTACGGATACGTACATTTGACAATATGATCAGCGATCTGTCGCAAAGCCTTGCGGGCGCGAACAATTCAGCGGCTATTGATGCGATCCGTCAGAGGTTCACTTCCGTTCTTGTCGACGAGTTCCAGGATACTGATGCACTTCAATATTCAATCTTTAACACACTCTTTGCCTCGTATAACAATATCTTCTTTGCAATGATCGGCGACCCGAAACAGGCGATCTACGGATTCCGTGGAGGTGATATTCACACTTATGTTGCTGCACGTGATTCGGTAGACCTTGAACGTCAGTTCACTCTTACAAATAATTTCCGTTCGGAACCACGCCTGATCGATGCCATTAACAGAATCTATATGACCGATCATAAGGACATGGACGGAAACGGTCCTTTCCTGACGAAAAGCATTGGATACGTTAAAGTGACAGCAAAGCAGGATCTTCTGCCGCCACAGCTGGGTGATCATCTTCTTGCTCCGGTCACGGTATGGAATTATGAAACGGGAAGATCTCCGGATGAATCCGTTGTTGCATCGAGAATTGCACGCACAATAGCCGCATATTCGGATCCGGAATATCCTTTGATGATAGGTCCCGCAAAAAAGAGACGGGCAGTGAAACTCGGAGATATTGCGATACTGGTGAATTCCAATGATTCAGCCGCTTTTATTAAAATGATCCTTGGAAAGAACGGCATCCGTTCCGTGATCGCAAAATCAGGGATTGTAACGGAGAGTGATGAGGCAGATTCTACTCTCCTGCTGATGAAAGCTATGATGAATCCGTCCAAAGAGAAATTGGTAAGGTCTCTTCTCGTTTCGGACCTGTTCAATTATGATCTTGATGCACTGACGGAATGGGAATCGAGTGACGAGAAACGTCTTTCAACGCTAAGCGAACTGAACGAAGGGATGAAACTGTGGAGTGAACGCGGAGTTGCAGCCGCGCTGAATTTTCTGCTTGCGCGGATAGGAACACTGTCAATGACCGATGAAAAGGACCTTGTGCAGGAGCGAAAGATCACCAATTTCCGGCATTTAATGGAGATACTTCACTCCGAAGAGATTCGCGTCGGACGAAATCCCGAACGGCTGCTGAACGCTTTCACGCAGATGAAATCAGGTACGGCTCACGGTGTTGAGAATGAAACTCAGGAACAGCGCCTTGAATCGGATTATGATGCGGTGCAGATCGTGACGATGCATAAGTCCAAAGGACTTCAATGGCCGATCGTTTTTGCGGTTGATCTATGGAAGAGTGGGGTTCCTCGGGATAAGGTGCTTCCTCCGATCTATTATGAAGGAAGCAAGCGAACGGCCGACCTTGATCCGGGAAAATATGATGAGATCAGAGAGAAGATCGTCAGCGAGATCCGTCAGGAACGTATGCGGCTTGCGTATGTTGCTGTTACACGTGCGGAGTCTCTGCTCTATGTTGTCACTGCGGATAGACCGGAAAAAGGTGAAAAAGATTCTGTCATATCGGATAAGTCTCCTTCCGTTCTCCTGTTCCGTTCTCCGAAGCTTAAGGCATTGAAGGATAGCCAGGGAGTGTTGGTCCAAACCGAGGATCTTGTTCAGAATGATGAACCGATCATGTTTCATTTCAATCCTGCGATCGGAGCAGACCGTCCTGTGAAACAATGGAATGAACAACGGAAACTGTTACCTGCATGGTCGATCACCAGTTATTCAGGATTGACAAAAAATGATGATCATCGAAGTAATATTGAACCATTACGGGATGAGACAATTCAGATTCCGCAGGAGGGTATCTTTGCTTTTCCGAAAGGTGCTGAAGCAGGAACAGTGCTTCATACGATCTTTGAACGGATCGATTATATCAATGCTGCGGAAACGGATGGACCGGTACCGGAAGATATACCGAAAACAGTCAATGGTATCCTTGCAGATGCCGGTTTTATCACTGCTGTTGATAAGAACAATTCAGTTTCGGTGCTTTCGATGATCAAGAAGGTGATGAACGCATCGATACCGGAAGTCGGAAAAGGATTCCGATTGGGGGTTTTGAGGGATTCGGAACGTCTGAACGAATTGGAATTTCATCTTTCCGCCGCGCATCCTGACCAAACAAAAACGCCCGTCAGCGCTTCGGAACTGATGACGGTGATCGGTCCTGATCTTGGCCGTGTTTCGGACAAACGAAAACTCAACGGATATTTGAACGGTGTGATCGATCTTGTCTTCCGTTATCAGGGAAAGTGGTGGATCGTGGATTGGAAATCGAACCATCTCGGGAATTCACCGGAATTCTATGACCGGGATTCAATGGAACGGTCCATGCGGGACCACAATTACCACCTGCAGTATCATTTGTATGTCGTTGCTCTTGTTCGATATCTCAGGATATCCTCGGGCGGTAATTTTGATTATGAACATGATTTCGGCGGTGTGTTATATATTTATCTCCGGGGAGTTGATGACCGCGGAAACGGTATCTATTTGACTCGACCATCCTTAGAGGTGATCACCGGATTGGAGAAGAAACTATGAGTGCACTCGATACGCAACGTTTGTCTGTATTATCCAATGGATCGGAGCATCCGATCTTTCGGCCGATCGATCGGCAATTTGCACGGTTCCTTGCTGAACGGTTCAATGCCGATCAGATCACGGTGTTGAGTGGCGCGATAGCATCGGCCATGATCGTCTCAGGACACAGTTATGTACCGATCGATCTTCTGGCCGGACAGCGGTGGCCCGACAGTGGCGAGAATTTCATTCTTCTGCCCGAAAAAAAGATTTGGATCGATTCTTTATCAACATCCGAAGCAGTCGGCCGAAGAGGCGATAGAACTCCGTTGATCCTTGACGGTAATAAATTATACATCTATAAATACGATCATTACGAAGAGAGTATCGCTGCTCGTCTGGCCGTTATGGTCTCAAACGATCACGTGAACATTTCCTCCTCCGTAATTGATCTTGCAAAGAAATTATTTGCGGCTACAAAGGATTTCTCCGCAACCGGAGGTGATCTGCAGGCAGCCGGTGCGTTCCTGCCGTTCTTTTCGCGACTTAGCATCATCAGCGGCGGTCCAGGAACGGGAAAGACCACTGTCCTGTCAAAAATGCTCGCTCTGCAATGTCAGCATGCAGTTTCATCCAACAAACGATTGCCTATCATTCGATTGAGTGCTCCGACAGGAAAAGCGGCACAGAGAATGTCGGAATCGATTCGGAACTCGCCGGACCTGAAAAAAGCCGATGCTGCGATCTATGCTCACATCTCTGCATTGGTTCCGACAACTCTGCACAGACTCTTGGGAATTTCGGGGTACGGACCGAAACCGAGATACAATGATGAGCGGACGCTGGATGCCGACATTGTTGTCGTTGATGAATCGTCGATGATGGATGTAACTCTCTTTACGCGATTACTCGATGCTCTATCTCCAAAGACAAGACTCATTTTACTGGGAGATCGGCATCAATTGTCTTCCGTTGATGCGGGTTCGGTCATGGCTGATATCTGCAATGCGTTTGTTCCAAATTCTTTTACCAGGGAATATGCTGATGCTGTGAACAAGATCATGAACATAAAGGAAAATAATGTCTCCCAAAATCAGCAGACCTCTTCACTTTCCCCGTTAGTTGAGCTTCAACACAGTTTTAGGTTTGAGGGAAAGAAACCGGTAGGGTTGGCCGGAAATTCCATTAAACGGGGTTCTGTCGATGAAACAGTTGATATACTCCGGAACGATCAATCCGGTGAACACCGTTGTACATTGTCGTCTCATCCGGGAGAAGAGACGATCACACGAATGATCCTGGAGAGATATTCCGGTCTGTTTGCGTCACCTGATCCCCGCACTGCCATTGAACGTCTCGGAAACTTTATGGTACTGACAGCTGTGAATGAAGGGATGTATGGAAGAGTAGGGATCAACCGGTCGATCAGGAGGGCACTCGGATCGAGGATCACCGTTCGTCCCATCAAGATCACTGAGAATGATTATCAGACAAAGCTGTTCAACGGCGATATGGGTGTGATCATGCAGTCTGATGATGGAAGCGGAAACGTGAATGAGTATGCCTTCTTTCCGGGAGAAACAAATGATGAGAATGGATCGGAGGGGAGTTTATCCGGAATTCGACAATTCCTCACCGGAATGCTCCCTCCGCATCAGGATGCATTTGCCATAACCATCCATAACAGTCAAGGTTCCGAATTCGAATC
>CAIVNT010000563.1 GCA_903907305.1 uncultured Ignavibacteriota bacterium | reverse complement strand
GGGGAGAGTTTTTTTGCGAGTTCATCAATGGTATATCCGATTTTTTTATCATCCGTGGAGATGATCACGTCGGCCTGATTATAGAATTTTTCACGGGCGCTGAGAAGATTTTCGATCTTTTTCATCAGATCATGACCGTCGAGAAGATTACCGTTATCGTCGCGCAGCATCGGCCGGTCGCTTTTCGTCCGAAGCCGCTGAAAGATATGATCAACATCGGATTTAAGATAGACCAACACACCGTGTTTCTTCACTAGAGCCAGTGTCTCTTCGTTCGTTACCGTGCCTCCTCCGAGTGATACGATCGTCGCGGCAGTATTCAGGATCTCACGGAGATTTTCCCGTTCCAATGACCGGAATTTCTGTTCGCCTTCCAACGCAAATATTTCGCTTATCCTGCGGTTCACTTTTTGCTCGATCAGCATATCAAGATCGATAAATTTGAATCCTATCGTGTTCGCAAGAATGGGACCGACGGTACTCTTTCCGCTTCCCATGAAACCGGTGAGAAAGATCAACGATGTATTTTCTTTATGATTTTTCATCAGTCCCGAAAAAATAAAAATTCCCGCCAGTTCCAACGCGGGAATCTACTTACAATGTAAACTGCGGTTTGGTACCGTTCAATTGCTTGTAATACCGAATGATTGAAAGCCGGTCGATTGTGTATAGAAATCGTGTGCTCGTTGAGAATGAACCTTTCATTGACGCTGAAAGGATACATCCATTCGCAACGAGCACTCCGAACATTGAAACAATCAGCAGAACCATTGTCCTCATTCACCCGCACAATTCGATCGATTACCGGTAAAAATTCTCCCGATTATCCTCGATATCTGCAGTTTCTTTCAGTTTCTCAAGCCATTGGGTCAATACGCGCTGACGCTTCTCACTGACCATCTGAGATGCAAGCATACTCTTTACCGCATTGTATCCGGAAGAATCGAACGAAGTTCTTGACAATACTTTCATCAGGTAGTATCCCCGTTTGCCTTCGACCGGTGCATTGATCTTTCCGATCTCAGCTGACTTTGCTGCACCGCTGAATGCAAACTCACGTCCGACAGTCGGAATTCCGCCGCCAAAGGCGAACTCACCGGTTGTCTGGACTGAAACATTCGCATCGGCAGTCAACACATTCAGATCGCCGCCCGCACCGAGTGATGAGAATTTCTGTTGAACGAGATCCTTCAATTTTTCCATCTTCTTCGTGCGAAGAGCACGGCCGCGGAGTGACTCTTTCACTTCATCGAAGGTGCGGACCCCTTCTTTTTTCACTTCGGAGATCTTCACGACAGCATATCCATTGTTCACCTGATACGCATCACTGATGTCGCCAAGGTCATTCTTATAGGAAAATTTGTTGATCGATTCGAATTGCCCAAGTCCGGGAATGAATGACCCTTTAGCGAATTCCGTTGTCTCAAGAATGTGCAGACCGGACGCTTCAGCATCCTTTTCGAAATTACCCTTCTTTGCGATGTATGCAAAATCCTGCGCGCGCTGGAAGGCTTCTTCCTTTGTGGAGGAACTTGCCTTGATCGGGATTGTGATAGACGCGACCTTCATTTCACGGTTGTCTCGGCCTTCGATCTTGATGATGTGGATACCGAACTGAGTTTTTACCGGTCCGATGATCTGTCCCGGTTTGCCCGCTAATGCCGCAGCTTCAAATTCTTTTACCATTCTCCCTTTACCGAACCATCCAAGTTCACCGCCGGATGTTGCCGCTGCAGGCTCGGTGGAATACTGTTTTGCAAGAGCGGCAAAATCTTCTTTTTTAGCACGTGCAATCAATTCGCCGGCAAGTTTTCGTGATACTGCTTCCTGTTCCGATGTAGAAGCACTCAAAAGGATATGACGTGCTTTCACGAATGCGTCAGCCCCCTTCTTCTCTTCGAGCACTTTGAACAGATGAGCACCCTCATAATCCGTTACAGGACCGATCACATCGCCGAGTTTCGCAGAGAAGACCGCAGATTCCTTTTCCGGCGTCAGTTCACCGTGTTTGAAGAACGATGGCTGAGGGGAGGTCTCTGAATAATCTTTCTGTACTTCCGTGAAGTCACTGCCGGATTTGATGCGTGCAAGAACACTATTGATCTCGTTCTCTACATCCGAAGAATCCCGGGATGAAGCTGCATCATTGAAGAGAACATATTTCAGTTTTCGTACAGCCGGCTGCTTAAATTCATCCGTATTTTCATTATACACTTTTTTGATATCGTCATCCGAAAGATTCACATCCTTATCCGCAACGAATTTATCCGGATCGAAAAATGCGTAATTGACATTCACTTTCATATTCTGGTCGGTATAGCGGTCACGTAGTTCACCGTCCGTTGCACGCACCGAAGCGAAGACAAGACTCTGCATTTTCTCTGCAAGACGCTGCTGACGCAATGAGGATTCCACCTGCACCCAGATCTCTTTATTTCTCGGATCGTTCAATGCCTGTTCGTACGCATCGCGCCGGAAATTTCCGGTGGAGTCGCGGAACTGCTGCACAAGGAATTCAGGGGGATTC
Organism: uncultured Ignavibacteriota bacterium; assembly: GCA_903907305.1. Taxonomy (GTDB): domain Bacteria; phylum Bacteroidota; class Ignavibacteria; order UBA10030; family UBA8401; genus UBA8401. The sequence goes on along the minus strand of CAIVNT010000563.1, from coordinate 50 downwards.
TCGCCGCGCACCCAGTCAACGATCTCCTGATCGGTCACCGTAATACCGGC
>CAIVNT010000562.1 GCA_903907305.1 uncultured Ignavibacteriota bacterium | reverse complement strand
GAATCCACGCCGCCGGACATTCCCAATACCACCGTTTTATTTTTCTTAATTTCGTTCATAATTCAATTTACGAATAATTCACTACAACTGAAAATCCAACTGAAGTGCCAGATGTTCATCTCTATTGCCAACGATCTCATCATCGCCGCTACCCATGGAGAGCACATTTAGCTTCTTTGTTTCGGAATACTTGAAGGAACAGACAATATCATTGAAAAGTTCGTATCCAAAGACCATATACCAACGGACACCTTTCCCATAGAGCGGCGGATTGGAATAGTTTCCGGTAACATCGGACTCAAATTGATACAGTCGTGAATCATACGACGGAGAGTCAAAGAAGATCAGCCGGAGTTTTATTCGTAATCCTTCATTGTTCTCACGATACGATCCGTCGGCAAACACCAGCAATCCTGATTCTTTTTTCGAGGAAGGTGCAAACAAGATATTGACAGATTCAATTCTATTGGTCAATGTGAAGGTCCGACTCACTTTGATACAGGATTCAAATCGGTAATTTGTTTGCCTTCGCACATCATTCTCATTATCGATGCCAAGTATGGACTGCACTTTATTCTTCATGTGAAAGTACAATTCACATTTCTTTGTCAGCGGATATTCCAGTGAAATGAACGATTCCGCGGACAGACTGCTGAAGTCATTATCAACGGCAGGAAAGACGGCACGGTCATAGTACCCATTCAGTAAAAACCGATCGCTATTGTAAGCAAGACCAACGTAATTCCCATCCTCACCTTCGGCGATGTTACTTTTCTCACCGAAAGGACGAGCATACGGTGTATTATAGCCAATGGCAAAGTGCCGGAGATGGTATGAGAGAGAAAGCGACTTTGAAATGGAAGTGATCACTCCGCCGGAATAGCTGAAGTTCTTCACATCATTCGACGCGGTCTGACCAAACACTGTAAAGGATCTTCCGGGAAAATCGAAAGCAATGCTTCCGGCATTCAGAGGCTGCTTCATATCAGTGATGACGGAACCTTGTGCAAAATGGCGGTCATACCGGACACGAAGGTATGTAAGTGAGATATTGAGATCGGCACCAAGATCAATTCCAACTCTTGTTCCAGCAGTTTTTTCAGCGATGGCATTCCTTTTTGTCAATTCTGTTGTGTTCCTGAATAATCCCGATGCATACAGCGACGATACTTCGCCGATTGAGTTAACGGATGCTGAGAGCTTCCGCTCTGAATAGAACCCGATCACTGTAAAATCATCAAAAAAACTTTCTAGTGCTGTTCCCCGAAAATAATGGAGTTCATCCGCTGAAGTATTTGGTGCGATAATTCTTCCTTTTTTCTTTATTTGTCCGATAGCATCATTCCCTTTGGACGAAGTGATATTCTTTGCAAAGACTAATCCCTGATCTGCTGCAATAGAAAAATCCCCCAGAACAATCCTTTTGAAGTATCCCACATCCTTCAGCGAAACAGAACCAGTGATGAATCCATTTGCGGCAGATTCCCCGGGATCTTTCTCGAAAAGTACAGATGCTTCTGTTTGGCCTCCGCTCAATTTTATCCTCTGATAGGAAGAACTGCGGCCGCCAACAAACTTCCCTTCATTAAATCCTTTTGATTCTTTGATCCGTTTTTCTGTCCTTGTCCTTGATTCAAACTTCACAGGGATGAAAGAATATTG
>CAIVNT010000561.1 GCA_903907305.1 uncultured Ignavibacteriota bacterium | reverse complement strand
GAAGAATCATTACGCGCACTACGTTTCTTCTGTTTACAAGTACGGAAAAGTGTATGATCTGGAAACCATCCTCTCCTCCAACTCCATTAACCAGCTCTACATCCGCATTGAGTACATGAAACGATTCTCCGATCAGCGGAAGAAGGATCTGGAAAAGATCGTTTCGAAAAAAGGACAGATCGAGATCGAACACAGCACGCTGCAGGAAAAACTTTCCACCGAACAGCAGCTCATTTCTGAGAAACTCAAGGAAGAGAACACGCTCAACAAGACGAAAGAACGCCGCAGCAATGTGCTGAAAGACATCCGTGAGGACAAACAGCAACTGAAAGCGGAACTGACGCGCAAGATCTCCGCCGCAAAAGAACTGGAGAATCTCGTTGCCAATTTGATCGAACAGGAACGCGTCCGAAAAGAACGCGTGGAGCGCGAGGAGAAGGAACGGAAGGAGCGGATCGCAAAAGAACGCGCTGCACGCAAAGAACGCGAGCGTCTTGCAAAGATCGAGCGGGAAAACGAACTTGCCGATCTGAAAAAGAAAAATGATCTGGCAAAAGCAAAGGAGAAGGAACGCGAGATCGCCGAGGCGAACCGGCGTGCGGAAGAAAAGGATAAAGAGTATGAGATTGAAACAGCAAAAGTAGAATTGGTCCTTCGTCCTTTGGATGAACGGAAAGGAAAACTGATCTGGCCCGTCACCGGTGGAAGGGTCGTAGCAGAGTTCGGCAACCAGGTGCACCCGGTAATGAAGACCATCACCACCAATACCGGTATCGACATTTCAACAAAGGAAAATGCTCCTGTCCGCACGGTAGCAGACGGCGAGGTCGCACTCATTCACTGGCTGCCGTCATACGGAAATCTGATCATTATCAATCACGGTCACGGCTACCGGACTGTCTACGCACATCTTTCGGAGATCAACGTCATCACTGGCCAGCAACTGAAAGAAGGAGCCGTCATCGCTCAGAGCGGTGAAACGGTGTCGGGAAATATGCTCCACTTTGAAGTGTGGAAAGAGAAGGACAAGCAGAATCCCCGCGAGTGGCTTGCGCGAAGATGACGTCGTTTTTTAGGCGATTATTGCTATCTTAAATAAATATTTAAAAAACACCGCTGTCACCCCCGAATGCTTCTGTCGGAGGTCCAGCAGAATGGATTCCCGCCAAAAGCATGTCCCAAAGGGATTCCTTAGGGACGGGAACGACAATTATATATCAAAAAAATTTATTTGGGGGTGGCTTCTAAGAAATTGTTACTTATCCTTTGCGGCTTTGCGCCTTAGCGAGAGATAAGTATTTTTAGAATTCCCTATCGATGTGTTACTAAACGAGGCTAACGAGTGGCAAAAAAAATAGAAAAAAATGAAAAATCAGAATCACTGAAACCGAATCGCAGTGATGTTGAATCTGTCCGCGCACTGAACGAATCGTACCAGGCGTTGAGGATGGAGATCGCCAAAGTGATCGTCGGTCAGGATACCGTCATCGAACAGCTGTTCATCTCCCTGCTGTCGCGCGGACACTGTCTGCTCGTCGGTGTTCCCGGACTTGCAAAGACACTGCTCATTAAGACTCTTGCCGATGTGCTCGATCTGAAATTCAACCGCATACAGTTCACGCCGGACCTGATGCCGAGCGACATCACCGGCACCGAGATCATAGAAGAGGATAAGAAGAGCGGCGGAAAAGTATTCAAGTTCGTCGAGGGACCGGTCTTCGCAAACATCGTGCTTGCGGACGAGATCAACCGCACACCTCCGAAGACGCAGGCGGCGTTACTGGAATCGATGCAGGAACACAAGGTGACGGCGGCGGGAAAAACATATACACTCGACGAACCGTTCTTCGTTCTTGCCACGCAGAATCCCATCGAACAGGAAGGAACATATCCACTTCCCGAAGCGCAGCTCGACCGTTTCATGTTCAATCTCTGGCTGGAGTATCCGTCGTTCGAAGAAGAAAAGCAGATCGTGAAAGCAACCACCAGTCAGTTCACGCCAAAATTGAAACATGTGTTGAACGGTGACGACATCATTGAATATCAGGAACTCGTCCGCCGCGTACCGGTGGCGGATAATGTGATCGATTACGCCGTGAGTCTCGTGGCAAAGACCCGTCCGAAAGATTCGCACTCGCCGCAATTCATTAAGGATTGGCTCACCTGGGGTGCCGGTCCCCGTGCATCGCAATATCTCATTTTGGGGGCTAAAACACGGGCGATTTTGCACGGAAAATATTCGCCGGATATGGAAGACGTCCGCGCTGTGGCCGTGCCTGTGCTTCGCCACCGCATCATCCCCAACTTCAATGCCGAAGCGGATGGCATCACCTCGGTGCAGATCGTGGATAAATTGCTGGAAGGAAAATCCTAAACTTAATTTGTAGGACACCCTGTCAGGGTGTCCTACGGTAGTTTTTGATATAATCGGGAACTACAGTTTTTTCTGACAACCGCGAATCCGCTTCCGGCTCCCCTGCTTTCACATTCAACGGCAGCACTCCCGCCCACACCGGCAGGACATAATCCTCTTCTTCGTCACCGACAGGACCTGTGCGTATCTTCGCTGATGCAGATTCGATCTCGACGGCAACGATCTTTGTTGTTTTATCCTCCGTCTCATTCGGATGCCGGGCATCGTTCCATCTGCCTTTGGCAATATGTTCCGTCAGCGCTTCGAATACTCTCCACCTCTCTTCGTACGTTTCCACTACCCGTCCTTTACCGAATAGCACGGCGGATCGGTAATTCATGCTGTGATGAAAAACTGAGCGGGCAAAGACGATCCCATCCAGATGTGTGACGTTGATGCAGACGCTGTTCCCGTTATTGATGTGGTTCAGCATTCTATTGGCGATAGCTCCGTGCAGATAGATGGTATCATTGATGCGCGTGTGAATGGTCGGCATCACAAACGGCTGTCCATCAATGGAAAACCCTACGTGGCAGATGAGCGCTTCATCCACAATAGGATAAATGACGTCGCGGTCGTAATGGCCGCGCTTGGGTAAGCGACGGACGGTGTTTAATTCTGATTTAGGAAAATCGCTCATACACACCACGTAATAATTAAAACATTCACCACGGAGGGTACACCCGCCTGACTGACGATCATCATTAAAGATCAGTTGGTCAGGGAGAACACGGAGAATTTAAAAAAAGTAATGCCGCGGATATCACAGAATCAATATACTAAATCTGTGAAATCTGCGGCAGATAAATTTTATAAGCGGACTGCCCCGCTATTTTCGACGGACATAATCTCGGAAGTCGCTCTTTGTCCATTCTTTCTAAATGCGTTCACCATTCCATCGGCGATCGTTTGTTCGTTCGAAACAGTGAATGCGAACACTGTCGGACCGGCACCACTAATATTGAAGGACAATGCTCCCGCATCAAGCGCCGCTTTCTTTACTTCGTCATATCCAGGAATGAGCGTTGCTCGGTATTGTTCATGAAGACGTTCTGCGGTAACATAACGGAGCGCATCAAAATTACCGTTCATCATCGCAGCAACGAGTGACGCGGCATTCTCAATATTGGTGACTGCGTCTTTCAGGGAAACTTGTTGGGGAAGGATCTTGCGAGCTTCTTTCGTCTGCACTTGAAAATGCGGAGAACATGCAACAATAGATAATTCCTTCTCGATCTTCACGCTGGTGCAGTGGACGTTCTTCTCCGCATCGAAACAATTGATGGTCAATCCTCCGAAGATTGCAGCCGAAACATTATCCGGATGTCCTTCGATGCTCACGGCAACATTCAGTAATTCTGCTCGGGAAAATCCGCCGTTCAGCAGTTCGTTCGCCAGGAATACCCCGCCGGCGATCGCCGCTCCGCTGCCGCCGAGTCCGCCGTACGCCGGAACGCCGTTGTTGATGTTCAGATGCAGCGCAGGAAGAGTTTTTCCGAGTTTCGCTGCGGTCACTTTCATGGCATTGTATACGAGATTGGATTCGTCCGTCGCAATATGATCTTTCCCGTTTCCTTCAACCGTTATTTGTACTGAAGCACAATGGTCCGTCTCTGCCGAAAGCAATAGATAGCGGTTCAGTGCTAGACCAAGCGTGTCGAAGCCGGGACCGAGATTGGAGGTTGAACAGGGAATTTTAATTTGTACCATAGAATATTACATGATTGCAAAATTGAAAATCAGAGTGGAATACCACGTAATTCTGCAATCTTGTAATTTTTTAATTAAAGATATTTTTTTAGGCTTTCTAAATTCGGTTCTACATCATGAGGTGGATTTGCGTGTACTGTCTTCCTGTTAAAATGATAATCCACGATCACTTGCGGGTCTTTCAGGATATTTCCAGTCAAAATACCGACTACTGATTCGGAAGATTTTATCTCTCCTCGCTCCATCAGTTTTTTAATCCCCGCGACTGTTGCACACGATGCCGGTTCCGCGCCGATACCGGCGGCATCTACGACTGCTTTTGCTTCGAGGATCTCTTCGTCCGTCACCGATTCAACAATGCCGTTCGTCCACTTCAACGCGCGGACCGCTTTTGTATAATTCACCGGATCGCCGATCTTGATGGCGGTTGCGATCGTATCCGCTTTTTCCGGCGTTAATTGTGCAAAATTATTTTTGAATGCTTTGTAAAACGGACTCGCCCCTTCCGCCTGGATTACCGCAAACCGTGGCATCTTGTCGATCCATCCTAATTCTTTAGCTTCATGCAGCGCTTTTCCGAACGCGCTGGTGTTGCCGAGATTACCTCCCGGAAAAACGATCCAGTCGGGGATCTGCCAGTTAAGTTGAAGGAGGATCTCCCAGATGATCGTTTTTTGTCCTTCAAGTCTGAACGGATTGATGGAATTAAGAGGATACGCGGAGAGTTTTTCCTGTGCTTCGCGGATGAGTCTCATACAATCATCAAAATCTCCGTTCACCACCAGCGTCTTCGTTCCATATGCCAGCGCTTGCGATATCTTTCCGACCGCAACATTTCCTTTGGGAATCAAAACGAGACCCGTCATTTCCGCTTCGGATGCATATGCGGCAAGCGAAGCTGATGTGTTTCCGGTGGAAGCGCAGGTCACCGCTTTTTGTCCCAGTGCTTTTGCCTGTGTAATAGCCGCAGTCATTCCGCGGTCCTTAAATGAACCGGTCGGATTTTCACCTTCATGCTTCAGAAAGAATTTTTCTTTAGAGAGTCCGAGAAACGACGAGATCTTTTTACTGCGGTAGAGACGTGTATTCCCTTCCTGTTTCGAGATAACATCCTGTTCGGGGATATCGGGAAGGACCAGATCCTTGAAATGCCACACACCGCCGCTCGGCTGTCCGTTCAATTGAGTTCGTTGAGTAGAAAAATACTCCCGCGAAATATTGCGGCCCTTCTTCAGCGCGTCGAAGTCGTGGACCACGTCAAGCAGTTCACCATTATCAGAAGTGAAGCGGACCTCATTCAGAGGATATTCTTTTCCCGAGCTGATACTTTTTAAGATCGAATTCATATTAACAGACTTTTCCAATCAATTGGCCGTTGATGGAGACAAGGTGATCAAGACGGATCACTGTACCGTTGTTGAGTTTCAGATATTCTGCGCTGTGGCGCGCAAAGAGGTCGACGATAACGCCGGTCTCATTCTTCGCCGAACCGTCATTGTAGACGATGATGCGCTCCGTCTTCCCCGTTGCGAATGCTTCGAGTTGATCGTAGGAGGAGCAGCTGATATTCTGATATTGCTGCATTTTTTTATAATTCTCTCGCAAAGGCGCTAAGTCGCAAAGAATAATTAGAATAGTAAAAAATGGTTCGGCGCGGCGCAACTCCCTTGTTCATCCTGAGCAAATCCTTCGCTTTTTGAAGGATGCGCCGAAGGATGAATCAATATATTAAGGTTGCGCCTTGCCTGCCTAGCCGTCAGGCAGGCTCACCATGAACAATATATTTGAATTGTGTAACCTCAGTTATTCAGATGAATTTATTCTATTCATTATTTATGGAACGCATCGTGAACGGACTGCACCGCTTTGTTTGCATCTGCTTGTTCTACGACAAACGAGATATTCAATTCCGAAGAGCCCTGTGCAATGGCGATGATGTTCACATCTGCCTGTGCGACTGCAGCAAATGTCTTTCCGGCTATTCCTTTCGAACCGATCATTCCTTCGCCCACAACCGCGACGATGGAAACCGGTTCCTTCACGGTAATGTCGTCGATGATCCTTTTAGCGATGTCGATGCTGAATTCATCGCGAAGAACTTTCACTCCCTGTGCACAATCCTTCCGCGGAACAATGATGCACACATTGTGTTCGGATGATGCCTGCGAGATCATCATCACATTCACCTGCGCGCGCGCTAGAGCGGAGAAGATCCTGGCCGAGACGCCGGGAACACCGATCATTCCGTTTCCTTCAATGGAGATGATCGCAAGATGATCGATGGATGTGACCGTCTTCGCTGATGTTCCGCCGTGGTCCGGTTCTGCAGAGATGAGCGTGCCGGGATGCTCCGGGTTGAATGTATTCTTGATGCGGATCGGGATCTTCTTCTCGATCGCCGGCACCATTGTTTTCGGATGGATCACTTTTGCACCGAAGTAACTCATCTCCGCCGCTTCCCGGTAAGAGATTTCCGAAAGAACTTGGGCTCCTTTTATATTCCTCGGATCGGCAGTCATCACTCCGTCAACATCGGTCCAGATCCATATCTCTTTGCTGTTCACGGCAGAACCGATGATGGAGCCGGTGTAATCAGAACCGCTGCGTCCGATCGTCGTCGTGATTCCATCTTCTGTAGAAGAAATGAATCCGGTGACAACTGGAACAATTCCCTGCTTCACCAGTGGTGTCAGTGTTTCGTTGATCTTCGTATTGGAAAATACAAAATCAACGGCCGCTTCACCGAAATTATCGTCCGTGCGGATGATCGTCCGCGCATCAATGAACTGCGATGGAATATCATTCTCTTCAAAGATCGCAGCGATCTGCATGCAGGAAAG
>CAIVNT010000560.1 GCA_903907305.1 uncultured Ignavibacteriota bacterium | reverse complement strand
GTTTGCTTCATCTCAGTCAGTCAATGTAACGGTGTTGCTCAATACCTCGTCCGTTCCCGATACGATCCGCAATTCCGCGTTTGTTCAAATGCGCGGAAATAGACTTCCTCTCACCAACGATTCAACCTCTACTGCAGTATTTTTCCGAATTGCCGGAGATTATTGGAAAGCAGTCATACCGTTTCATACTGGTGATACCATCGAGTATAAGTTTTTTGCAAATGGGCGCGGCGGAAGAACAATCGGACTTGAAAGCCCTCCCCAGCGAAAACTCATCGTCGGTGTACGAGACACAATACTACCGGTACAATTTTTATTCGGATCTGTAAAGGATACAACACAATATTGGCGTCCCTTCGCCGGTAATGATTCTATCAATATCCTTTTCAGAGTGAACATGGAAAAGCATGATGGATTCGATCTAAATACAATGAAAGTGGGCATCCGTGGCAATGTATTTCCGTTGAATTGGGTCAGCACATTGTTCCTTCACCGCGAGGAACAGCATACAAACCCGGCAAGCAGAGAATATAATGGGAATAATTTTTGGAGTGCGGTCGTTCGTTTCCCAAGGAATTTCAACGACTCTATTCTTCAATATCAATTTGTCTATCAACATGCCGGCGATCTTGCAACAACCGATCCTATCGCATGGGAGAATATCACCAATTCGCAATGCGACAATTACGGTGAGAATGGGGTCAGGATCCTGCCGATGTCACATTCAATGCATGATACAACGCTGGCATACAAGTATTGGTCAAATGGCTATTGTCCGAAAAGTATTGTCGATACTGTGATACTTCATTATTTCATGGACGTCAGCACTGCTATTATGAATAATATGTATTATTTCGGTGATACTGTTGTCGCCGCAGCCGGATATTTAAATTCAGCAAACTCTATGCGAAGGACCGTGCTAAAAAAAGTCGGGCTGACAGTTTTTCTCGCCGGAACGGATACGGTATTTATCCCCCGGCCTTCGGTCACTCAACAGACGATCTATTACAGATATAACCAGATCATCAATGGCAATGAACTATCCGAACGGTATATAGATTTCGGCATGCTGGAAACAAAGGTGAGTGATGAAGTGAAACTGTTGAGAAAAGCAAAGTATCCGACCCTCCCCGCTTCAAGTAAAACGGATATTTTTATTACCGATACTGTCCGAAACATGATCGATAAGAACCGGAATCCTATATGGTTGAAAAAACGCCGTTTGTTACAGAATGTTCTGTTGACAATGGAATGCGACCTTCGTCCTGCCTATGCGCAGATAAAATACGGCGGTGATACCCTTTTTTCTGCCGGCGATAAATTCATAGTGACCGATCCCGACAGTGTCTATTCGTATGGAATATCGATCAATGGAACAGGTTTCGATCATTATGGGAAGCTTCCATGGGGTGAACAACTTCATAACGACACAACCAGAAAAATGTTTGATGATGGAACACATGGAGATTCATTCGCCGGTGATCATATTTATACCCGTCAATTTTTGTTGGAAAGTAATTCAGAATCTACTGGTTATAATACCCTCGAATTCAAATACGGCATTCGGGGACACGACAATGAGACAGGATGGTTTGGTGCCGATGTAACTCATTTTTCGGCGTTAAGTATTGATAACCCCAATGTCACAATTCGCATCATGTTCGGGGATCAATATCCGTCATTATATGATATGTCCTGTTATCACTGCGTTATAGAAGATGTTCGCAACAAACAAAACGATAAACTAACGTATTTCTTAGCACAAAATTATCCCAATCCGTTCAATCCATCAACGACCATCACTTTCTCCTTACCACGTGTGGGAACGGAAGCCAGTCCGTTCGGATCATCAAATACAATCATTACCATTTTCGATCTTCTCGGCCGCGTTATCACAACATTGGTGAACAACCAATTCTTACCCGGAACATATTCTGTCGTGTGGGATGCGAAGAACGTACCGAGCGGAATGTATTTCTATCAGCTGAAGTCCGGAGATTTTTCCGTAACAAAACGGATGATGCTTCTCAAATAGAACAATGTTGAACATCCTTCGGTTACAGCCTGAAGGATGTTCAGTTCCTGTATTGTTTCTTCTTTGTTCCATCACTCTCTTTCAAAAAATATCATGCGCACGATTCTTTTTCTGCTCTCCTGTTCTCTTCTTTCATCCTACACATACTCACAACAGTGGGTCAAGATCGATTCGGTCTTCAGTCCGTTCGGCGTCACCGCCCAGAATTTCTCCGATCCTGAATACTGCGACCTGGACGGGGATGGAGATCTCGACCTGATCATCGGCAGCAGCGCGGACAGGATAGAGTATTTTATGAATAAAGGAACGAAAACTTCTCCGGTATTCCGCCGCGACACAACCATGTTCTCATCCATTTATTCCAACGGATATCAATTCACGAATTCAGCATATGTAGCGACCGTGGATATCGATACAGACGGTGATTTTGATCTCGTTGTCGGAGGTTATAACGGTTTGATCCTCTATTGGAACGGCGGTGATTCCACCGAAGCAATATGGTTCAAAGATACAGCCTCATTTTCTGCGATAAATGCTCTTATCGGCACGGATGCGAAACCATCTTTTGCAGACCTGGACGGTGACGGCGATCCAGATCTTATTATTGGGATCGGTGAATCACTCTTCGACGGTCCAACACCCGGCATTCTTATGGCATTCCGGAATAATGGAACTCCCTCTTCTCCTTCATTCGTTCCAGACAATTCACTCATCGCCGGAATTCCTGATGTAGGATTGAATGCATACCCAACATTTTCTGATCTTGACGGTGATGGCGATTTTGACTTGATGATGGGTCGTGATCTGCAAACGATGCTCTATTATAAGAACACCGGGACAAAGAACTCACCGGTGTGGACAGTAACGAGCAGTGTCGTATCTCCATTGGAAACGACCACCTATTGGAAGATTCCGACCCTTTCCGATCTGGACGGTGACGGCGATCTTGATCTCACATACGGAACATCGGACGGAACCATCTATTATTTTCGTAATATCGGGACATCATTAGCACCGCAGTTTCAATCATACGCACCATATTTTCAGATGATCCGAACGAATGGTAATGCTGCGTCTGTTTCGTTCGGCGATTATGACAAAGACGGTGATCTCGATTTCATCAGCGGAGATTGGCTCGGCGGCGTACAGTATTTCAGAAATGACGGGGATTTTCTTCATCCGAACTTTATCAAAACAACTGCCCCCTTCACATCGCTGGATGCAGGTTCGTATTCCATTCCTAAGTTCATCGATATCGATAAAGACGGCGATCTTGATATCGTTTCCGGTGAACTGCTCGGGAAACTTCTTCTGTGGGTGAACACAAATGGATCGTTCGTATTGAACACAACAATGTTCACCGGGATCGATGCCGGATATCGGAGCGCTCCGGCTTTCACGGATATTGATAACGATGGTGATCTGGATATGCTTCTTGGTGCAGAAGATTCTGATTCATTGAAATTCTACGTCAATAATGGGAGCAATCTCTTCACCGCGGATAATTCATTCATCAACGGCATCGCAGGTGAATATGTCGCTCATCCGACGTTCGTTGATCTGGACGATGACGGTGACATGGATCTCGTCCTTGGTACAGGATTCGGTGATATCTATTATTATGAGAATAAAGGGACAAAAGTATTTCCCGCTTGGAAAAGGAATGATGCCATATTCTCTTCAGTCAATATTCGGCAGGGATCCGCTGCAGCCTTTGCTGATTTTGACGGTGACGGAAGACAGGATATGATCGTCGGTGAATACAGTGGAAATTTTTCCTTCTTTAAGAACAATATCCCGACATCTGTTCGGCCGTTAACCGCACAATTTCCAATGGAGTTCACGATCTCACAAAATTATCCGAATCCGTTTAACCCTTCCACCACCATCACCTTCTCCTTACCAGCGGTAGGAACGAATGCTAGTCCGTTCAGGTTTACAAATACAACCATCACCATCTTCGACCTTCTCGGAAGGGAGATCACCACACTCGTGAACGATCATTTCAACCCCGGTACATATTCGGTTACATGGAATGCAAAGAATGTTCCGAGCGGAGTATATTTCTACCGCCTCCAATCCGGTGATTTCACTGTTACTAAACGAATGATGCTCCTCAAATAAATACCCCGCACATATTATTTTCATTTACTTTACTTTTCACTAATTTGTCTCGTAGGGACAATCCGTTAATTGAGTTTAGGTCCAATATATCTTCAAACTCCGTCAGGAGCGATCTGTGATTTCTCTTTTATGGTGTCATTGAATTTCACTCAATCTTTCTTTAGGTTGAATAATAAATTAAGGTAGATCATATGCGTCTGTTCGTCCTTGTAATTCTTTCCATCCAGATCCTTTCCGCTCAAACCGATATTCTTCAGCAGAAGTTTAGCGCAAAAATAAAGAATATTTCCGAGCGTTCCGATGCGGTCGTCGGCATTGCGATGAAGGATCTGAAATCCGGCGAAACATTTTTACTGAATGAGAAAGAGATATTTCCTACCGCAAGTTCCATCAAGATATTCATCCTCACTGAAGTTTATCGCCAGGCGACCGAAGGGAAATTCAAACTGACGGATGTGAAACCGCTGACATCTTCATCTCGTGTCGCCGGCAGCGGCGTGTTATCAATGTTGGGTGAGAAATCTGTTTCGTTATCCATTCGAGACTACTGTGTGCTGATGATGAATCTCAGTGATAATACTGCTACCAATTTTCTGATCGATCTTGTCGGGATGAAGAATGTTAATGAGTTCGCCCAAAAAAACGGTTGCGCAAGTACAAAACTGCAGCGGATCATGATGGATGTGCAGGCTGCGAAAGAAG
>CAIVNT010000559.1 GCA_903907305.1 uncultured Ignavibacteriota bacterium | reverse complement strand
TCGGAGAAGTGTTCGTGAAGATCTCCATCGACGGATATGTGTTCAACGGACGTTCCGCCAGCACCGATGTCATCACCGGAAGCGTTAAAGCATATGTGAACGCGATCAACCATGCGGTCGCAGCACGGTTCAGGAAGCAACAGTCGACGAACGAGAATGTCGGTGTCTAGGAAAACATCACACAAAGTCCCGCCAAAACGACGGCGGGCAGGCACAAAGTAAATCAATATAGAAAGAAGAATTGTATGGCGATGACCATCACTGAAAAGATCCTTGCAAAACATTCCGGACGAAATGCGGTTCAGCCGGGCGACAACGTGTGGATCGATGTCGATGTTCTCATGACGCACGATGTGTGCGGTCCGGGAACATTCGGGATCTTCAAACGCGAATTCGGCAATGATGCAAAGGTGTGGGACAAGGATAAACTTGTCGTCATCCCCGATCATTATATCTTCACAAAAGATATGCATGCGAACCGCAACATCCAGATCCTCCGCGATTTTGCGAAGGAGCAGGATCTTCCGCATTATTACGACGTCGGCACCGACCGCTACAAAGGGGTCTGCCACGTTGCGATGCCGGAAGAAGGATTCACGCGTCCCGGTGAAGTGCTGTTTGGAACAGACTCGCATACATGTACCGCCGGCGCATTCGGTGAATTTGCAACGGGAATTGGAAATACGGATGCAGCATTCGTCCTCGGCACAGGAAAATTGTGGGTGAAAGTTCCCGAGACGATGAAGTTCATCTTCGAAGGGGAGATGCCGAAATATCTGATGGCGAAGGATCTGATCCTTGCCGTGATCGGAAAGATCGGTGTGGACGGCGCAACTTACCGCGCGATGGATTTCTGCGGAACAACGATCGACTCCATGACGATGGAAGACCGGATGACGATGTGTAACATGGTGATCGAAGCGGGCGGAAAGAACGGCATCTGCGCACCGGATAAGGTCACGACCGATTACGTCCGTGCACGGACGAACAAACAGTTCGAATGTTTCTATAATGACGACGATGCAAAATATCATTCCGTTCACCATTTCAATGTGAACGATATTGAACCGACCGTTGCAAAGCCACATTCACCGGACAATAAAGCCGCAGTGAGCGAAGTCGCAGGAACACGGCTTGACCGCGCGTACATCGGCAGCTGCACGGGCGGAAAAATTTCCGATTTCATTGCGGCGGCGGAAATTATGTATGGTGAAAAAGTGAAGATCGACACATTCATCGTCCCGGCAACGACCGATGTAGCGAATCAGATCAGGACGCTGAAAGTGAAAGACAAGACCGTGATGCAGATATTCGAAGAAGCGGGCTGCCGCATCGGGGATTCATCCTGCGCTGCTTGTCTCGGCGGTCCGTCGGATACATTCGGACGGCTGAACGGTGCCGAGGTCTGCATCTCATCGACGAACAGGAATTTTCCGGGACGCATGGGTTCAAAAAAATCGCAGGTGTATTTGGCTTCACCATACACAGTGGCAGCATCCGCCGTGAAAGGTGTGATCACGAATCCTCGGGAATTTTTCAATTGATTCCGAAGCAAATTCAAGACAGTTTTCATTCTCACAAGACTATCCGAACTATTCGAGAGTGATATGAATTTCATTCGTTTGCTGATCAAAAAGATCCGTTCACGGCTTGTTCCCCTTCGAATGTCAGGCATTTCTGAGATTCGCTCAG
>CAIVNT010000558.1 GCA_903907305.1 uncultured Ignavibacteriota bacterium | reverse complement strand
TCTTCATTGTGTACAAGAATTATTTCGATGAGACCATCGAAGACTTTGCTTCCCTCAAAGGAACTATCAGGATCGAATGGCTGGTCTCTCCGGCGGATCGCGGTGCTGTCGTCCCGTTCCGAACGGATGAACTGTCGATCGGAAATCTTTTTCAGGCGAATGGATATAATTTTGTGACGAACAGACTCTCCATCGATCCGAATGATTCCATCATCCTTCGCTACCGTTGGGATCTCAAGACAGATGACAGTACGAACCTGCTCACACAGGTGAAGTATTCCCTTGATCAGGACTGCACGGTGAATGCCAATCCGCAGGGGGATGCCGGATTTCGAGCGGTCTCCGCGAAACAGATGTTCCGGGTCACTGCATCATTCAACATCTTTCAACGCGGAGGAACGGTGGTCACTTCACCGCAGCAATTCACTTCCTGTTGGATATCACCTCATTTCGGCGAAAAGTCCCCGTGTAATCAGCCGAATCCACTGAATCCATGCAGTGTCATCACAACAGTGAACAGTCCGCAATGAAAAATTCCCTTCTCGTATTGCTGACCGTTCTTACCGTCCTTCAATCCTTGACAGCTCAGCGGACCGCTCCCAACAGCGGCATCTACTGGGCGCCGATGACCATCAACAATATCACCGCCTGGTATGCATCCGACGGACGCCAGGAAGCGAGCAGTGCCGACCTGAAACTCGTCGGTGCAACGTTCCCGAAAAGAACTGCGTCGGTCGTTAATTCTTCCGGATTCCTGTTTGGCGGAGTGAAGAAGGACCTCTCGGGGAGCACGACGTTCGTTAACGGCGGATCTGATGTGACGACAATGAGGCAGGGTGCGATCCTTGGAATGCGCTCAGGGTTGGCGGAAAATTATAAAGATCCGAAGGTCAGGATATGGCGGATACGGAAGGATTTCTTCTCTGCTGACCTGCGCCGCGATGCCGCCGAAACGTACGGCATCCCCGAACAAGGCATCAGCATTATCGACATGCAACGTCTGCGTGCGGAGTATAAGAAGGATTGGAAGGAGTGGCCTGCCGCTGCCGGCGCGCCGTATTACGACAAGAATATGAATGGGATCTACGATCCATCATTCACATTGAACGAATTCGGCGTGGAAGTTCCCGACACATCCTCTGATTCTCCCGGACTTCAAAACGCCGATCAGGTGATCTGGTACGTGTGCAACGATCTCGGCGGTAAATCACCATGGGGTTCTGTCCCTGTCGGAATGGAAATGCAGATAACTATCTGGGGTTTCAATTCAACCGGTGCATTGGCCAACACCATCTTTAAGAAATGTACGTTGATCTACAAGGGAACATTGGTCGATACCGGTTCACCGAAATTGGAGAATATGTACGTGGGAATTTGGTCGAATATCGATCTCGGTTATGCGTTTGATAATCTTGCGGGAAGTGATCCGACAGCAGGACTTGTCTATTCATACAATTCGAAAGTGCTCGATCAGGTGTATTCAAAATTCAATATCGTTCCTCCGTCGGTCGGTTATCAGATACTACAGGGACCGATCTTTCGGTCGGGGAAAACGACCGATTCCGCTATGGTGAATTTTTCGTACCGGAAAGGATTTTTTAATATTCCTCCATCGTCGTTGACGTTTTTCGGTCCGGCGAATCCTAAACCGGCGAATACCGCATCGGATCTGACTCGGATGTATTCGTCGATTCAGGGATATGAAGCGCAGACGGGACAGCCTCGTATCGATCCGATAACGCTGCAGCCGTCAAATTTCTGGGCGTCCGGTGATCCGGTCTCCCGTACCGGTTGGATCGACGGCATTTCGGAAGGAGCCCAGTATCGCGGATTGATGGCTTTCGCAGGGACATTCACCATGGCCATCGGTGATACTCAGGAGATCGTCACGGCATTCGTTGCAGCCGAATCTCCCGACAGACTCGGCAGTATCAACGTATTGAAATATTATTCCAAGAATGTCCAGAACAGTTTCCTTCAGCAGGTGGTCCCGCCGCCCAGTCTTCCAATGACCAACGCGAGCGTGACGGAATTGGACCGGAGTTTTCTGATCGAATGGGAAAAGGATACCGCACGGCTGCGCCAAACAGAAAAGTTCTCCGCCGGCGGATATCTGTTTGAAGGGTACAATCTGTATCAGCGCCCGTCACTCACTGCACCGTTCTCTCAATGGAAGAAGATCGGCACATACGACTTGAAGAATGAAGTGATGCAGATCGTTCAGGATGAGATCGATCCGATGACGGGCCGAGTTGTGCCGCAGGTAAAGCAGGAAGGGACGAACTCTGGCATTATCCGGTATCTTATTCTGAAGGATGATGCGCTCCGCACGGCTCCGCTCGTGAATGGACAACAATATTATTTTGCATTGTCCTCCTACGCATACACATCGGATCAAAATGCGCTCATCCGTACGATCGAAAGCGAACCGCAGCTCCTCACCGTTACGCCGCATGTTCCTAATCCTGAAACAGTCATTTCATATACTATCAAAGATTCTCTGGAGAATATTGGAACAAATATCGTCGGCAGCAACGACGGAAGGATCGGCGTGAAGATCCTCGATCCGTATTCGATCGTCGGCGGTAATTATGATTTTTGGTTTGGAGTGTCGGGTGCCAGTTCTACCTGGACAATGGTGCATGATCTTCCGGGCAGCGATTATGCAACCATCAATGTGAAATTGACTCCCGGTGATATCGCTCTTCCAAGGCCGATACCAACACCGACATCATCGGGAACCGCGTCATTCACACTGAACGATGCGATGGATAGAATCACATTCTCCGTCGATATCACCACAACATCGGATGTCAGTTCCATTGAGCTTGCACGCGGACCGAAGACGCAGAATGGCGCATTGTTGAAGACACTTGGCGTCAATACAAAGAATGTGGCGGGAGTGTGGAGTTCAACGGATGCTGTACAGCCGTTGACTCCATCCATCATCCGTGACCTCGCCGCAGGATTTATCTATGTGATCGTGAGAACCGTAAAATATCCGATCGGGGAGATACGGGGACAATTGTTTGACGGCGTCCTTCCCCGCGTAACTCTTGTTGCGCCGGATCAATCCACCAGTGCTCGGTCGGTCTTTTCGTTCACGGAAAATCGATTCCCGAATGAAGGGATATCGCTGTTTGTTTCACCGGCTCCGCTCGGATTTCTTTCCGGTGAACAACGTCTTCCCACGCGAAGTAATGTTGTGAATGAAGTGAACAACGAAGGGACCTATTCAGTTGTGGGACCGGGAATTTCGTGGGCTGGATATAATCAGAATGAGTCTGAGATCGAATTCCGGTTCACGAGTGATACGAACTGGGCGATCGTCAATGCATCAATTCCTTCGCTGACAAAATTTATCAGAATTCCGTTTCAGGTATTTCAGGATTCTGTCCGCGTCTGGGCGGTGATCGAAAATGCAATACCGTCTGACAGTCTGTGGGATATTCGCGGAAATTCTTTTAAGAACGGCAAACCGACATTCGATAAGATCGTCGGGATCACGAATAGAATTGATGCGGGAGGGAATGATATCTCGTACAACACATTAACACAGAACGGAGTATTGCCTGTATCAAATGCTCTTCGCGGCAGACTGATCAACGGAGTGAATCACATTGCAAAGAATATCACATTCGTCAACGAAGCGGATAACGGCAAGGCTCCCGCAACCGGCACTGTGATCAAACTTACTCCGTACAAATCAATCAAATACGGTGATATCAAAAGAGTTATTATCCGTCCGGTCATAAAGAAAGATAAAACCGCGGCACATCTTCAACTGAATGCCATCAATGTCTTTCCGAATCCATATTATGGCGTCAACAATTTCGAGACATCCACATCCAATAAATATGTCACCTTTTCGCATCTTCCCGAACAGGCGGCTATTCGAATATTTTCTCTGGCAGGAT
>CAIVNT010000557.1 GCA_903907305.1 uncultured Ignavibacteriota bacterium | reverse complement strand
CTGTCCACGACAATGTTCAATCCAAGATACGGACGCTGGTGAGCGGATGGGGCCGGTTGTTACGGAACGGTAAGAATCTTCCAGCGCTCGCAGATACGAACGAAGGATTGACGGCGAAATTTACCTCAGTCCGTCACCCGCGAACATTTATCGGATTCAACGCTGATACAACAAAATTATATCTTTGTGTCGTGGACGGACGTCAGGAACAATCCGTTGGAATGACATTCCTTGAAATGTCGAATTTTCTTCAGGCCATAGGTGTGACCGATGCGATGAACTTTGACGGAGGCGGTTCAACCACACTCGTGATCAATGGAAAGATCGTAAACTCCCCTTCCGACAAGACCGGTGAACGTCCGGTCGCCAATTCCATTCAAGTTGTTCGGTCACTTCAACAGCAATAGAACACGCCAGCCAAAAAGACAGCAGGCAGGGATTGACACAGATATATAGATCAGAAACTGTCACCGCAAAGACGCTGAGACACAAAGAAGATCCATAGGACACAACTCCATAAACTCGCGAATAATGTTTTTCCTTTTCGTGTTATGCGTATAATTAGTGGATAGCTCTTCTTCGCGTTCTTCGCGGACAATGCTCTCACACCAGCACCAGTTCTGTCTGCGTAGTTTGTTTTTTCTTCTTCGCCTTCCTCTTTTCCGTAACGGACTGCATACCGAGTTCTTCTTTCAGCACATCCATCGAATATCCCAGTGGCTGCAGCAATGTCTCCGTCGCTTCCATCACCATCTCCGAATATTTCTCAGCATCGTAACCATCATCCAGAGCGTAGAGTGCGAGCGGCTTCGCTTTCATTGGATCTTTTTTTCCTGTAGAATCGGTAATGATATATTGAATGCTCTCCCCCGGCATCAAGTGCACACCTGCTTCCGCCAAAGTCTGCGAAACGACCGCGTTCATGCTTTTGTTCTCATACTCAAACGGATCCTTCGATATCCGACGCCGGATGATCAGCTCGAACGGAGAGACATTCCCCTGTTTCAGATCCGTGATGAACTGTTTCGCTGTCGCGAGCACTGCAGGAACAGAGGCCCGCACTCCTGCCAGATCATTCGCCCCTTTCATCACATCGAGCATCGCTTCCTGTGCGCGCTGCACATATTTCGGCACATCCTTGCGGCGAACCTCGATGCCGCGCACTTTGAACTTGTCCGTATCATACACTCCCACATAGCGCGTCGCCGTCGGTATCTCCTCATCCATTTTTGAGACAGGAAAAAGTATCCACTTATAGATCCCTTCAACAGAGATCTTGATCCCCGTAGCAGCCTCTATCTTATCGGCAAGGCGCTGGTAATCCTCGTGTGTTGCGCCCGGTTTCTTCAGCCAAACGCAGTCCACGATCGCGTGGATGAGTTCGAATCCGTCCTCTTCGGCGATCTCTTTCGCACGGAGCAGAAGATCACGCGCAAATGCATTTACGGATTCGTGCGCTTCGATCCTGCCGAGGCGAGATTTTTTGAAGCCGAGGTATCCGAAACAGGTGACGAGGATCCACTTCAGCGCGGTCTGCTTATTGTCATATTTCTTCCGCAGTTCCTCCGTCGGCGCATCGGCTCTTTTTTGTTTATAGTGCGCACGCTTTCTGATGATCGGCTCCAGCGTCGTCGGCACCAGTCCCGTGCGCTTCTCGCAGATACGGAACCCGATCTCCGGCACAAAATGCGTCGAGTCGGGACAACATTCACAATCCAGCGTTTCGGTGGAGATATTGTGATTCTTCATGATGGTGGGATACATCGACGCAAAATCCAGTTCTGCCACCTGTTCGTGATAT